>JAOZRC010000008.1 GCA_029940345.1 Desulfobacterales bacterium | reverse complement strand
CGGGAGGGCGGCAGAACGGTTGGCGCCGGTGTGGTGAGCGAAATTGTTGAATGATAAAATTCCGGTTCTCGGCTTCGGCTTTGAGACGGGTGACAGGGAACAATCCTAATGAATACAAAAATCAGAATTCGCTTGAAGGCATACGATCACCGGCTGTTGGACCAATCTGCCGCTGATATTGTTGATACCGCCAATAAAACCGGAGCTAAGGTCGTCGGCCCGATTCCTCTGCCGACCAAAATTAACAAATACTGTGTACTAAGGTCACCTCACGTGGATAAAAAGTCACGCGAACAATTTGAGATGCGAATCCACAAACGCCTATTGGATATTGTTGAACCGACTCATCAAACGGTAGATGCTTTGATGAAACTGGATTTATCTTCTGGTGTCGATGTTGAAATTAAATTGTAGCCTCAGTTCGGCAGTAAAAAATCAATAAAATTTTTACTGACTATGTTCAGTTGCCAATAAAAAGAATTCGCCTTATTGCAAATATAAAATTGGCAGAAAGCGTTGTGAAATATGTGCAAAGGAATATTAGGGAAAAAACTGGGAATGATCAGCTATTTTTCTTCAGAAGGAAAATGCTTGCCCGTAACGGTTTTGCAAGTTGGCCCATGTGCCGTTACTCAGATTAAGCGAAAAATAACTGACGGTTACGATGCCATCCAATTGGGCTTCGACGCTACGATGGAAAAACGCGTGAACAACCCTTTGAAGGGGCATTTTAATAAATGCGCTAAAGGATTTTTTAAGGTGTTGAGAGAGTTCTCCGTTGAAAAAACTGATGATTATGAATTGGGGCAATTTGTCACGGTTGATATGTTTAAGGTTGGAGAACGTGTAGATATCACCGGGATATCGAAAGGGCGTGGTTTTTCTGGCGTTATCAAGCGGCACGGTTTTCATGGCGGCAAAAAGACTCATGGAAGCCATAGTCACAGGATTCCAGGTTCTGTCGGTTGTAGTGCATGGCCCTCTAAAGTTATCCGGGGTAAAAAAATGCCTGGCCAATATGGCAATTCACAGAAAACGATTCGTAATTTGGAAGTTGTAGATATCAGATCAGATGAAAATTTGATTTTAATTAAAGGTGGTGTGCCCGGAGCTAAAACAGGCATCGTTTCAATTAATAAGCTTAAATATTGTTGAGTTTGAAATGCGGAGCGCAACGGTTCATATATTTCCATGTTTCATACGAATTATGAAAAAATACATTTGCATCTGAAAAACAAAGGCTTACATTGACCCAAGGCAAATGGTTAACCTTTCATCGGTTGGTTTATTGAGATTCGTAAAGAGAAAACTATGGCAACATTAGATGTTAAAAATATTAAATCAGAGACTGTGTCTCAGATCAATCTGCCTGACGTGATTTTCAGTGTTGAGCCAAAGGCAAGTCTCTTGCACGAGGTTGTTCGAATGCAACTTGCCTGTAAACGTGCCGGAACGGCATCAGTAAAACACCGTTCTGATGTAAAAGGCAGTGGCAAGAAACTATTCAGGCAGAAGGGTACGGGGCGGGCTCGAAGAGGGGACATTAAAGATCCGTTACTTCGAGGTGGAGGTTCTATTTTTGGCCCGGACCCACGGTCATATAGCTATAAAATGCCAAAAAAAAAGAAACGATTGGCACTTAGGATGGCTTTGAGCGCTAAACTTAGGGATGATAATTTGGTTGTACTCAATGAATTTGAGTTAGATCAGATTGGAACTAAAAGATTCGTTGATGTATTACGTGGTTTCAATATAGAAAATGCTCTGATTGTCACGGATAAAGCCAATGAAACCTTGGAACTTTCATCTCGTAACGTTCCTGGCGTAAAGGTAATGCGATGTGAAGGCTTGAATGTTTACGACATTTTAAAACATCAGTGCCTGATATTGCTTGAATCTTCTCTTAAGGCAATTGAAGGGAGGTTGCTTTCATGATTCCTCATCAAATAATTCTTAAACCACTTGATACTGAAAAAACAAGAATACAAAAAGAAGTTTCCAATCAGATATCATTTCAGGTGTTGCGAAGTGCAAACCGAATAGAGATTCGAAAAGCAGTCGAAGAGCTATTCAAAGTACGTGTGATGAGTGTCTGTACGATGCAGATGAAAGGCAAGAAGAAGCGTCGAGGACAAATTGTTGGCAAAAGAAAGAATTGGAAAAAAGCCATTGTAAGGCTGATGCCAGGTGAACGAATCGAATTCTTTGAAGGTGTTTAAAACGATTGAGCTTAGGCAGTGAAATATAAGACGCTGAATCTTATGTTAAGTTCCTGCCTTTATTATTTTTAGGTGTAATGAATGGCTGTAAAAAAAGTTAAACCGACATCGCCGGGGCGTAGATTTCAAGTTTATTCAAAGTATAGCGAAATCACAACCGACACTCCTGAAAAAAGTCTTCTTAAAGTTTTGAAAAAAACGGGGGGACGTAACGTAAACGGTCGTATAACGAGCCGTCATCGGGGAGGCGGGCATAAACGTTATTACAGGATAATTGACTTCAAACGGGATAAAATTGATGTTCCCGCTAAGGTCGCATCCGTTGAATATGATCCAAACCGTTCAGCCCGTATCGCTCTTTTGCATTATCTTGACGGAGAAAAGCGTTATATACTCGCACCGCTTAATCTTTATGTCGGTGATACCGTAGTTTCAGGTGATAAAGCGGACATTAAACCGGGTAATACGCTTCTACTGAAAAATATTCCTTTAGGCACCCAAATCCACAATATAGAACTACGAATTGGTAAAGGTGGGCAACTTGTTCGAAGTGCGGGTGCGTATGCTCAACTAATGGCGAAGGAAAGAAAGTATGCTTTGATTAAGCTTCCTTCGGGTGAAGTCAGGATGGTCCTTTTAAACTGCAAGGCAACCATCGGACGACTTGGCAACGTTGTGCATGAGAAAATATCGCTTGGCAAAGCGGGCCGAAAAAGATGGTTGGGACGAAGGCCGCACGTTAGGGGCGTTGCTATGAATCCCGTTGACCATCCGATGGGTGGTGGGGAAGGTCGTTCTTCCGGCGGTCGTCACCCTTGTAGCCCCTGGGGAACGCCTAGTAAGGGATTTAAGACCCGGAAAAGTCGCAAAAGCAATCGTTATATCGTCAAGAAACGTGGGAAAAAATAGAAGACTTTAGTTTGAAACAGGAGAAGTTATGCCACGCTCACTCAAAAAGGGACCGTTCGTTGATCCAAAATTGATGGTAAAAATAATCGCAGCTCAAGAAAACAGAAGCGCGCGAGTGATTAAAACATGGTCAAGGCGCTCGACAATTGTGCCTGAAATGGTTTCATTGACTTTGGCAGTTCACAATGGTCGAAAATTTATACCGGTTTTTATCTCAGAAGACATGGTAGGGCACAAACTCGGTGAGTTTTCTCCTACTCGCACTTATTATGGTCATGCCGGGGATCGAAAATCAAAATTGAAGAAATAGCAATAAGACAAATTACCGGAATAAGAAGGATGCACTAAAAAAATGAGAGCTATTGCAAGATATGTTCGTATTTCTCCTCAAAAAATTCATAAAATTATAGATTCAGTAAAAGGCGAATCTGTAGAAAAAGCGCTTATTATTCTTAAATTTATGCCTCAGAAGGCAGCGCGTATCGTATCCAAAACAATTCGGTCGGCTGTTGCAAATGCTGAACAGCATCCGGATCATGATGTCGATGTTGATTCTCTGATTGTAAAAAACATTGTAGCCGATCAGGGGCCAACGTTGAAACGATTCAGAGCCCGTGCACGTGGACGGGGTGCGCGTATTTTGAAAAGAACATCACATGTAACAGTAACTTTGACCGAAGAAACGATTTAACAAGGGGGGGAAGACTTTGGGGCAGAAAGTAAATCCCATCGGATTTAGACTAGGTATCGTTAAAACATGGGAATCGCGATGGTTTGCAAGTGATAAATACGCTGATTATATTCTTGAAGATCATAAAATTAGGAAATTTCTGAAAGAACGCCTCTATCATGCGGGTATATCGCGTATCGAAATTGAAAGGTCTGCTAAGGACGTTCGACTTAAGATATTCACATCTCGTCCTGGAATCGTTATTGGTAAGAAAGGGTCGGAGATTGCCAATCTGAAGAAGCAGATTGAAAAATTGGTAGGCCGTGAAATACTTATTGATATCAATGAAATCCGTAAGCCAGAGATTGATGCGCAACTCGTTGCTGAAAACATCGCTCTTCAGATTGTTCGCCGTGTCGCTTTCCGCCGTGCGATGAAAAGAGGGATCCAATCAGCGATGCGATTTGGCGCTAAAGGAGTTAAGGTTATATGTTCCGGTCGCCTTGGTGGTGCGGAGATGGCCCGGACGGAACAGTATCGGGAAGGACGCATCCCGTTACATACGCTCAGGGCTGATATTGATTATGGTTTTACTGAAGCAAAAACTACTTACGGGTTGGTTGGTGTGAAAGTCTTTATTTTTAAAGGTGAAATTTTAAAACAAGATCAAAGAAAATTCGCTATCTGATATAGTTTTTAAACTTGCGAATTAATGCATTTTAATGGTCATTGTCGAGTTAAGCGAATTGCAAACGATTAGGAGACTGTGGACATGTTAAGTCCCAAAAAAGTAAAATTCAGAAAGCAGCAAAGAGGTCGTATGAGAGGACTTGCCAATCGTGGCAATCAACTGAATTTTGGAGAATACGGTCTGCAGGCAGCAGAATGCGGATATATCTCTTCGCGTCAAATTGAAGCCGCTCGTATAGCAATGACCCGACATGTTAAACGCGGTGGGAAACTTTGGATTCGGCTGTTTCCTGATAAACCGATAACGAAGAAACCAGCGGAAGTTAGAATGGGCAAAGGCAAGGGTGCGCCGGAAGAATGGGTTGCCGTTATCAAGCCTGGCAGAGTATTATATGAAATGGAAGGTGTGCCAACTGAGTTGGCTAAAGAAGCATTTCGGTTGGCTTCTCACAAACTTCCGCTAAAGACAAAATTTATTGAGAGGAGCGTGGTGTAATGAAATCCGATACTATCCGCGAAATGACAGTCGAAGAGATGCGGCATAAAATTTCAGATAAGAATGAAGAATTGCTTAATCTTCGTTTTCAAAACACCATCGGACAAGTTGAAAATCCTCAACGGATAAAAACAGTTCGAAGAACGATCGCCAGAATTAAAACAATCCTTAACCAAAAAAAGATGGAAGCGGCGTAATAATGAAAAAACGAGGAATGCGTAGGCAGTTAACTGGCGTTGTTATCAGCGATAAAATGGATAAAACTGTTGTTGTGCTCGTTGAACGACTTGTGAAACATTCATTGTATCATAAGTACATTAGAAAGCAAAATCGGTTTACCGCTCATGATGAGAAAAATAGTTGTCAGATTGGAGACAAAGTCATAATTATTGAGTCTCGCCCATTGAGTAAAACAAAAAAATGGCGCGTCAATAAAACTATAGAAAAAGCAGTTTGAGCATATAGGACAATAAAAAATGATTCAATCAGAGACACGGCTTACAGTTGCAGATAACTCAGGTGCTAAAGTTCTTTATTGCATTAAAATTCTCGGTGGTTCTCGGAGACGTTATGCCAGTATTGGTGACATAATCGTGGTGGCCGTTAAAGAGGCAATACCTAATTCAAAAGTTAAAAAGGGGGATGTCTTGAAAGCGGTGGTCGTCAGAACCAAAAAGGAAATAAAAAGAGCAGATGGCTCCTACATCCGATTTGATGATAATTCAGCCGTATTGATAAATCAAGGGATGGAACCTATAGGTACGAGAATTTTTGGACCTGTTGCGCGTGAACTTAGAGCAAAAAGGTTTATGAAAATAATTTCATTGGCTCCTGAAGTGATTTGATTTATACATCGCTCATGTTCGACTGGTATTGAAATTTTTATGGAGAAAATAAAATGAATCGAAGCTCCAGAAACAAGCGGCCTTTAAAAAAGTGCTACTTAAAGAAAGATGATAAAGTAAAAATCATTGCGGGAAAAGATAAAGGTAAAATCGGTAAAATTCTTAAAGTATTTAAGAAAAATCAAAAAGTTAGCGTTGAAAAAATAAATATCGTAAAATGCCACAACAAACCGAATGCAAAAAATTCTCAAGGCGGTATCATAGAAACCGAAGCTCCGCTGCACTGGTCCAATGTGATGTTGATGTGTAATAAATGCATGTCCGCAGTTCGTGTCAAAATACAACAGTTAGAAGATGACGAAAAAACACGAATTTGCAAAAAATGTGGTGAAATTGTTGATGCGTAGAAAATGTTTTGATTGCTTTGGCGTAATGAATTCACAACGCCTTTTTCAGAGGTGCTCCATTGTCATATATTAAAAATTTATACATAGATGAAATCGTCCCTAAGCTAGCTGATAAATTTAAATATAAGAATATCATGCAGATTCCCAAACTACATAAAATTGTACTAAACATGGGGTTGGGAGAAGCGATACACAATATTAAATTAATTGACTCAGCAAAAGCGGAATTGAAAATTATCGCAGGACAAAATCCGGTTGTCACAAAAGCAAAACGCTCAATCGCAGCCTTTAAACTTAGGGAAGGAATGCCAATTGGTTGCATGGTGACTTTGCGTCGAAGCAGAATGTATGATTTCTATCATAAACTGGTAAATGCCGCGCTTCCCCGGGTTCGCGATTTCAGAGGTATATCGGGTAAAGCCTTTGATGGACATGGAAATTATTCGTTGGGAATAAAAGAACATATCATTTTTCCAGAAATAGACTACGATAAAATTGATAAAATCAAAGGGCTAAATATTTCTATTGTTACCACAGCTCTGACTGATGAAGAAGGTAAAATCCTTCTCAAAATGCTGGGAATGCCATTCCGCGCATAATCAATTTTAATTTTTGGCGTAAAACAAAATTGCTACTTGAGTATTGGTTTTATGCCCCTTACTAAAATAAAAATCTTATAGTATGAAACTTAATATTAAAGAAGGAGGATGATTTGGCAAAAAGGTCTCTTAGAATGAAAGCAATGCGTAAGCCAAAGTTTAAAGCCCGAAAATATAATCGTTGTCCCATTTGCGGAAGACCGAGGGGCTTTATACGTAAATTTGGCATTTGCAGAATTTGCTTTCGTATGCTTGCCTCCCAGGGAAAACTTCCCGGTGTTGTTAAATCAAGTTGGTAATTAGTTTCATCATAAAATAATTTCAAATCTTTCGTGAATTAATTCAGGAGTAAGAATATGTCGATGAGTGATCCGATCGCTGACATGCTATGTCGAATCAATAACTCAATCAGGGTTCAGTTTAATCGTGTGGATATGCCAGCATCAAAGCTAAAGACCAATATAGCAAGAGTGATGAAAGAAGAAGGGTTTATTCAAAATTATAAAATTTTAAAAGATAAAAAACAAAATATTTTAAGAATTTATCTAAAATATGATAAAAAACGACAAAGTGCGATTGTGGGAATGAAAAGGATCAGTAAGCCTAGTCGTCGCGTATATTTAAAAAGCCGAGATATAAAGCCATTTCTTAATGGTATGGGTATATCCGTCATCTCATCTTCTGGCGGTGTCATTACTGATGCGTCCGCTCGAAATGAGAATGTGGGCGGAGAGATTCTCTGTAAAGTATGGTAGAATAGGGAGTAAAGTATGTCACGTGTAGGAAAAAAACCGATTCGCATACCTGAAAATATCAAAATTGATTTGAGTGGTGATAATTTGACCGTAAAAGGCGTAAAAGGAGAACTCTGCCAAACCATCAATTCAGAAATTGATTTAGATATTAAAGATAAGCAGATCGAAGTAAAGATAACAAACAACAAAAGAAATACTCGTGCCCTTCAGGGACTGACACGAAGTCTTATTGCCAATATGGTGACAGGTGTAACCAAAGGTTTCCAACGCGTTCTTGAAATTAATGGCATCGGTTATAGAGCAACGCTTAACGGGAATTCAATAACCTTTAACCTTGGATATTCACACCCGATTGATTTTAATCTCCCTGAAGGCGTAAATGCGACTGTTGATAAAAATAACAAAATTACGCTGAGTTGTATTGATAAAGAGAAACTTGGACACGTTGCAGCTGCTATTCGTCGTTTACGACCACCCGAACCATACAAAGGAAAGGGTATAAAATATGCAGATGAACGCTTAATTAAAAAAGCAGGTAAAAGCGGAGCAAAATAGTCATTAACATCAAAAAATAGCAAGCAAATTGTACCAATTTGATTATGAATATAATTCATGTAAAGCGAAGAGAATCATACTATGAAAGTCAAAAACAAAAAGAGAATAGCGCGAATTAAACGTAAGGCAAGGATACGTAAAAAGGTTTTTGGCAGTCCTGAGCGTATGCGTTTAACAGTGTTTAGGAGTGCTAAACATATATATGTTCAGGTGATTGATGACACGATCGCCCATACATTAGCTTCAGCATCTAGTCTTGAAAACGCTGTTAAGGAACAACTGGCGGAAATTGATCCAGTTCCGCAAGCCACAGACAAGGATAAAGCATTGTCACGAAAAATCCGTCAGGCTAAGATTGTAGGGGAAATTGTCGCCCAAAGAGCGTTAGGAAAAGGGGTTAAACGTGTTGTTTTCGACCGAAATGGGTTTTTGTATCACGGAAGAGTAAAAGCAGTTTCTGAAGGAGCGCGTGAGACCGGACTGATATTTTAGTGAAATATTTAATCTTTATTTCGGATCATTATCTAAATATGAAGATTGTTTAAGGAGGCAGGCCCTTGTACAAAAATAAGCAAGATTCAAGCGAGAATCAGCTCATTGATAAAGTCGTTCACATTAATCGTGTAGCCAAGGTTGTAAAAGGTGGCCGTCGCTTCAGTTTTAGTGCCATCGTTGTTGTCGGTGATGGTGAAGGAAATGTCGGTTTTGGTTTAGGGAAGGCTGGTGAAGTACCGGAAGCGATTCGTAAAGGTGTGGAAAAAGCTAGAAAAGGCATGGTGAATGTTCCTTTGGTAAAAGGAACGATACCCTATGAGGTGATAGGAAGATTTGGCGCGGGACGAGTCTTACTTAAGCCGGCGGCAGCAGGAACCGGACTTATCGCCGGCGGCGCTGTGCGAGCTGTTCTTGAAGCAGTGGGTATCCAAAATATTCTTACCAAATGTATGGGATCACATAACCCTCATAACGTTGTTAAAGCGACCATTTCAGGGTTAAAACAATTGCAAAGTCGTGAACAAGTTGCTGCAAGACGTGGCAAGCGGATAGAAGAGTTAAGATAAGGAAACTAACCCATGGCAGATAAATTTGAAGTGACATTAATTAAAAGTATGATCGGAAGGCCTCAAAAGCATCGCAGAATCCTAAAAGGAATCGGGCTTACAAAGCTTAACAAAACCGTTGAACTTAATAACACGGCTTCAATTCGTGGAATGATCCAATGTGTATCCCATTTAGTGAAAGCCAAGGAGATAAATAATGAGACTTAATGAACTAACTCCTGCAACAGGTTCGCGGAAAGCACGTAAAAGGGTTGGACGTGGAGTCGGTTCCGGCCGGGGGAAAACGGCTGGAAGAGGAACAAAAGGACAAAATTGTCGTTCAGGCGGAGGCGTACGTCCCGGCTACGAGGGCGGTCAAATGCCGATTCATCGACGTCTTCCTAAGCGTGGATTTGTAAATATTTTAAAAAAAAATGTTGCTATTATCAATATTGCTGATATTGCGAAACTTCCTCCGAATACTTTAGTCGATAAAAAAATGATCTTGTCGATTAACCCACGTGCATACGATATTAAAAAAGGTAAGTTTAATGATATAAAAATATTAGGTAAAGGGGAAATTAGTGTTCCGCTGACTATTAAAATAAAAAATGTTAGTAGCGGTGCCCGCCTTAAAATAGATGCCGCTGGTGGAACCATTGAAACAGTATTAGAAAGCCGAGAGGTTCATTAATGGTAGCAAGCGGCTTCCAAAATTTATTCAAAATCCCTGAACTGCGAAAACGTATATTTTTTACTTTGGCGTTGCTGATAGTATATCGTGTGGGATGCCACATACCGACGCCTGGAATTGATGCGGTCGCACTTGCCTCTTTTTTTGCACAAGCCAAAGGAACTTTGCTTGGGCTTTTTGACATGTTTTCCGGAGGAGCGCTGGAACGTCTTTCAGTATTTGCTTTGGGTATCATGCCTTACATTAGTGCTTCGATTATTCTACAATTACTGACTGTTACAATCCCTCATTTAGAACGTCTGTCAAAAGAGGGAGAACAAGGGCGAAAAAAAATTACACAGTATACACGCTATGGAACTGTGGTTTTAAGCATTATTCAGGGCGTTGGAATTAGCATCGGATTAGAAAACATGACTTCCGCCGGCGGTTCTGCCGTGGTAATGTTTCCTGGCTGGGGATTTCGTCTGATGACTGTGATTACATTAACCTCGGGCACTGCTTTTATAATGTGGTTAGGAGAACAAATTACCGAACGAGGCATTGGTAATGGTATATCATTGATTATTTTTGCAGGAATAGTCGTACGAATGCCAGCGGCTATCGGAAACACATATCAATTGGTTGCCAGCGGCGAGATGGGAATTTTTACAGTTCTTATTTTGACTTTTTTTATGATCGCTGTTGTCGCTTGTATTATTTTTGTGGAAACAGGTCAAAGGCGGATTCCGGTTCAATATGCCAAACGAGTCGTCGGAAGACGTATGTACGGTGGTGGCAGTTCTCATTTACCTCTGAAAATAAATACTTCTGGTGTAATTCCACCTATTTTTGCTTCTTCAATCATAATGTTTCCAGCCACCTTGGCCTCATTTACCAACATTGAGTGGATGAAAAGCGTTTCTGATGCTCTCCGACCTGGAAATTTTTCGTATGAGCTGTTATTTGTCGCTTTTATTTTCTTTTTCTGCTATTTTTATACCGCTGTAACATTTGATCCGGCAAATGTAGCTGATAACATGAAAAAAAATGGGGGTTATATTCCCGGGATACGGCCTGGAAAACGAACCGCTGACTACATTGATAAGGTATTAACCCGTATAACCCTTGGCGGTGCAATTTATGTTTCCGCTGTGTGTGTCTTACCTTCAATACTGATCAGTAAGGTGAATGTTCCTTTTTACTTTGGCGGAACCGCACTACTGATCGTGGTCGGTGTTGCAATTGATACGATATCGCAGATGGAATCGCATATGTTGAGTCGTTCATATGAAGGCTTTTTGAAAAAAGGTTCAGGAAGAATGAAAGGACGACGTTAACAAAAAGTATAGATGCAATCAGTGGATGTAGTCGCTATTATAATCAATAAAAAAATTAGTTGTGTTCAATTCGTAATACAATGATGCATTAAACTGACTTACTTACGATCAGGATAAACTTCACCACGTTACAAATACTTAGACGAAGTCTAAAACAATACAATTTCCTCAATAGCGGACTTAAATTTTGGAACGCTGTCGTTATTTGAATAAAATAAAAATTGAAATTAGGTAACAAGTAGGAATTTATATCCTAATGAATATATATGTTTTGCGAGAAATCTCTAAATGTGCTTTTGCAACTGAAAATGAAAGATAGAACTTATGCCTAAGGAAGAAGCAATAAAAATTGAAGGCACTGTAATAAAAACATTGCCGAACGCTATGTTTAAAGTCGAATTGGAAAATAAACATCAAGTGTTAGCTCATATCTCGGGTAAAATGCGAATGCATTTCATCAAAATACTACCAGGAGATAAGGTGACTGTCGAACTTTCTCCTTACGACCTAACGCGTGGCAGAATTACATACCGCTCTAAATAGCAATATGTTCGTGCAATACCGAAAAGCAATCTGCGAAATTTAAGAATAGGAGAAGAGGAATGAAAGTAAGAGCCTCGGTAAAAAAAATTTGCAGCAAATGTAAAGTCGTGCGTCGCAAAGGAGTTGTAAGAATTATTTGCGAGAATAAAAGACACAAACAGAGGCAAGGATAAAGGAGGATCACTTTGGCCAGAATTGCAGGCGTCGATTTACCTAAGCGTAAACGAATTGAAATTGGATTGACTTATATATTTGGCATCGGACGAGCGATCTCAAATGAAATATTATCAAAGCTTGATATTGATCCCAACATACATACGGATCAGTTGGCGGAATCGCAGATAAATAGTATTCGCAAGGTAATTGACAGTGATTATAAAGTTGAAGGAGAACTGCGCACTGAAGTTTCGATGAATATTAAACGACTGATGGACTTAGGTTCTTATCGTGGTTTACGTCACCGAAAATCGCTGCCTGTGCGGGGACAAAGGACAAGCACCAATGCTCGTACACGAAAAGGGCCTAAACGATCTGCTGTTAAGAAAAAGGGCGGTATTCGTAAAGCATAATGCGAGTATTTAAGCGATCAGCAATAAAACATGAGTAGATTATATTTCGGAATGATCGACTTTAAATTTCACCAAATAAATTTTAAACTGTATAGGGAATAGGTTAATGGCCAAAAAAAAAAGAACCAAAGCGAAAAAAAAAGAAAAAAAGAACATTCCAAGTGGCGTTGTTCATATACAATCTACTTTTAATAATACTATTATTACGATTACTGATCCGGCGGGTAACGTCGTCTCCTGGTCAAGTGCCGGAGTTCAAGGATTCAAAGGATCACGTAAAAGCACTCCTTTTGCCGCTCAACTTGCAGCAGAAGATGCCGCCAAAAAGGCTAAAGAACATGGAATGAGGAATGTGGACGTATATGTCAAAGGACCGGGAGCCGGAAGAGAATCAGCTTTAAGATCACTTCAAGCCATCGGTTTTAAGATATCTGTAATTAGCGATGTCACTCCGAACCCACATAACGGATGCCGTCCTCCGAAAAGAAGACGCGTTTGAGGATAGTACGCAACAAGCCAAAATTAAGCAACTCGAATATATACAGATATAAATCTAAAGGAGAAAACTGTGGCAAGATATACAGGGGCGGTATGCCGTTTATGTCGACGTGAAAATATTAAGCTTTTCTTAAAAGGAGATCGCTGCTATTCAGATAAATGTGCATTTGATCGCCGCAGTTATCCACCGGGGCAACATGGACAGCGACGCGGTCGGAAAATTACTGACTATGGAATCCAGCTAAGAGAAAAACAAAAGGTAAAAAGATTATATGGTCTTTCTGAAAAACAATTTTATCTTTTTTTCAAAAGAGCCAATCGTCAAAAAGGTGTGACCGGAACCAATATACTTATCTCGTTAGAACGAAGACTTGATAATATCGTTTACCGCTTGGGTTTTGTAAATTCAAGAACCCAGGGACGTCATTTTGTCCGACATGGCCACTTTCTTGTAAATGGAAAAAGGGTTAACATTCCATCCTACCAAATTGATATTGGTGACAAGATTGAAATTCGGGGAAAAAGTAAGAATATACAAATATTCAGTGACGCAATGAATGCTGTGGTCAGGAGAGGAATTCCACAATGGCTGGAATTGGATAAAGAAAATGTTACTGGCAGTGTGAGTGCTTTTCCGATTCGTGAGGATATCACTACACCGATGCAAGAGCAATTGATTGTTGAGCTTTATACGAAGTAACAAAATATTACCGGAAAAATGAAATGAAGTTGGTTTTTATATCAGATCGCTTATAATTTCCAACTCACACCTTTAATTCGGAGATGATCAATGTCAGCCAATGAACTGATGTATATGAACTGGCGTGAAATGATACGTCCAGAAAAAGTGACAGTAAATAGTACCCCATTTTATGGTAAGTTCGTTTGCGAGCCTCTTGAACGTGGATATGGTATTACGATTGGTAATTCATTACGTCGTATACTTCTTTCGTCTCTTTACGGAGCCGCAATCACCTCTGTTAGATTTGAAGGTATAATGCACGAATTCACAACTGTAAAAGGTGTGTATGAAGATATATCTGAAATAATTCTAAATCTCAAAGGTGTGCGCTTTCGATTTAATGATCCTGAGAAAAAAGTGGTTCATATTGAGAAAGTCAACGAAGGCGAGGTAACAGCAAGAGATATTGTGGGTGTCAATGAGGATTGTGAAGTGCTAAATCCGAATCATCATATTGCAACTTTAAATCCTGATTCTCAATTGAAAATTGAATTGACAGTTAAGGTAGGACGTGGATATAATTTATCTGAAGATAATAAAGATGAAAACGACCCAATTGGTGTGATACCTGTTGATTCAGTCTTTTCCCCAATAAAAAATGTCGTCTATCAAGTTAGTAACGCGAGAGTCGGACAACAAACTGATTATGATAAACTTACTATAGAAATTTGGTCTGATGGCAGTGTCAGACCAGAAGACGCGCTTGCATACTCCGCCAAAATTCTAAAAGAACAAATGAATAGTTTTATAAATTTTGATGAGGATCTTGAACCGGAACCGGCGCCTTTGACCGAAGAGATGGAAGAACCTCAATTTAATGAAAATTTATACCGTAGTGTCGAAGAATTAGAATTGTCGGTTCGTAGTGCGAATTGCTTAAAAAATGCTAATATTCTTAGAATTTATCAACTGGTTAGCAAAACGGAAGCAGAGATGCTTAAAACAAAGAATTTTGGCCGCAAATCATTAAATGAGATTAAAGAAGTGTTAAGTGAAATGGACCTTTCTTTGGGGATGAAACTTGAAGGTTTTATAGCTCCTGAGGAAGAAACCGAAGAAGGAGAGATAGTGGTTTCATGAGACATCGTAAATCCGGTTTAAAATTAAATCGAACTTTCAGTCACAGAAAGGCAATGTTCCGCAATATGGCTACGTCATTGTTCAAGCACGATCGCATAATGACAACTGACGTTAAGGCTAAAGAATTAAGCCGATGGGCGGATAAACTAATCACGTTGGCCAAACGGGGAGATTTGCATGCAAGACGCCAAGTGATGTCTGTCATTACAGAAAAAACCGTTGCACACAAACTGTTTGCCGAAGCGAGTAAACGCTATGGTGCGATTAATGGTGGCTATACCAGGATCGTGAAAGCAGGCCTCAGACACGGTGATGCTGCGCTGATGTCTGTTATAGAATTAGTTGCTTCAGAAAAAGTAAATGCTAAGAAAAAAAGAAAAAAAGAGGAATAGTATTTAATATGATAATTTAATCTAGGATTATTCCGGATTAACAGGAGGGGTAGTTTCAAATTATAGATACTGCCTGCAAAGATAAATTTGTAAGTATTCAAAATAGATTGATCCTATTTGAGATGTAAATAATATACTACGACTCAGAGTACACTGCAAATAAATTCGTAACAATAACATTGCTTCGAAAACACAATTGACATAGCATTTGAAAAATATTTGGGTCCGATGTAGGAATGGAATCGGCTTTTGAATTTTAGATATTAGACACAATATATTTTGGGCTATGTCAAACGGCCTACCCTAGTTACATCCGAAGAAGGGACATGTTTAATAAATCGTATCACGTATGCATTAATATAAAAAGGTTCTGCTCGGTATAGCAGAGCCTTTTTGTCATTATGATGATTGAATTAAATAATGCTCACAAATCTTTTCATGCTGAAGACCTTTGACCTATTTGTAGGAGAAATAATAATATGGCTAAATCAATAGGAATTGACCTTGGCACAACTAACTCGGTTGCTGCTATAAAAAAAATAACAACCGAAGTGTTAAAAAATTCAGAAGGAGAACTCATTACGCCTTCTTGTGTTACGCTAAAAAAGAAAAAACTTCCTTTCTCCAGGCCAGAGTTTGTTGTCGGACGCAATGCATTGGAATGGATGAAACAAGATCCGCTTAACACGATTATCGCGGTAAAGCGTTTAATGGGAAGAAGCTACCGTGATGAAGATGTTCAAAAAATTGTCAAGGATAAGAGACTGCGCTATAAAATCCAACGTCATTCAAAAGGTACGGAAAATAGTTTGTCAATACTGTTGGCTGGAAAAGAGTATACGCCAGAGGAAATATCTTCAAAAATTCTAGAAAAAATAAGACGCGACGTTGAAAAGAGTGAACGTGACGATGTTGAATATGCCGTTATCACAGTCCCGGCCTATTTTAATGATAAGCAAAAACACGCCACTCGAACTGCTGCCGCTATAACTGGTTTGAAAGTGCAGCGTCTTTTACCAGAACCGACCGCTGCCGCTATTTCTTTCGGGGTGGATAATATTAACGAAGATGATGCCAAAACAGTACTTGTTTTTGATTTTGGAGGAGGAACGTTCGATATCTCTGTTCTGACAATAAGCGGCGGGCAGTTTATCGAACAGGGAAAAGGCGGTGACATGTGGCTGGGGGGTGAGGATATCGACGCTGACCTGGCCAATTATGTTTTGAATGAAACCGCGCGAGAATATGAGATAGAAGACATATCAGCGTTTATTGAAAATCAGGATCAAAAACAACGGAATCGATTTTTAGGAGAACTTAAAATTCAGGTTGAAAAAGCGAAAATAAAACTAAGCACTGAAAGCGAAGCTTTCGTTGAAATACTCGGACTTTTAGTCGATAGTGATGGTGATCGTATTGATATTGATGTTGAGATTTCAAGAGACCAATTTGAGATGCTTATCGCTCCGATGATCTCCAAAACCATCGCCTTGACACGTCAAGTGCTGGAAGATATACATTTTACACCAGATTTAATTGACAATGTGCTACTCGTGGGAGGCAGTTCTCGTATCCCTGCTGTTGTAAAAGGCATGCAGGAAATTTTTGGAGATGATAAAGTATACCAGCATGAACGTCCCATGTTGGCTATCAGCGAGGGAGCCGCTATATTGAGTCATCGTCTTGCCGATACATATGAATGCCCTCAATGCGGGTTCGAGGTTAGTCAATCTGACAATAATTGTAAAAAATGTGCTTTCGATCTTGATAAATATAAAATTGATACGGGTGTTCTGGACATTGTTCATTCAGCCGCGCATGACTATTTTATATGCTTGGAAAATAATGAAAAATTTCTTTTTGTTGAAAAAAATACGCCGCTTCCGTTTACAAGAACTGAAACTTTTCGTATGGTAAACCCCGAACAACGACTGGTGCATATGAAATTTGTCAATATAGTGAATGAAGTAGAGGAATCTATTGGTGATTTATGGTTGGGAATTGATTCCGATTACGAGGAAGAAGACGAACGGGAAACCGCCAGGCAAGTTGAAATCACTTTAAATATTGATGAAAATAATATTATTGAAGTCCATTCGCGCTTAAAGACCGATAGTGAGAACGCACCCGTAGAAAAACAGATGACGCGAACATTATCGCGGGGTAAAGCGGACGAAAAATTGTTCCTGGAATTAGAAAAAGTCATTACCGAGGCAAATGAAGCCAAATATAGTAAATACGTAATACTTGACTTGCTTTACCGTTCCTTGACGGCTGTCAGGGATATTAATAAGGTGGTTGATCCTGAAAAAGAAACCGTGAATAAAGATGTCTACGAACGCGCATCTCTTAAAATTGATAAGGCCAAAAGAATGGCAGAACAAGGTGAAAGCACTATGCCTGCAATTTTTTACGCAGAATCTCTTTTGGATAGCTTCGGTTCCCTGATATCACATAAAGAACGCAAAAAAATACGGAAAAAGATGGCGTATCTTCAAGAGATGGATGAAAAAGGTACGTATCAGGAGAATTTGGATGCGCTAAACAGTTTTCGTGATGCGGTAAATGACTTAGGCGGCGTAAACACCCTGATGCAGGTAAGAAAAGCGGGTGATATTTGTATGCAAACCGATCCGGGCAAGGCCAATAAATACTATCGCTGTATTGATGAGTTTATCGCTTTGTTTAAAAAAGGAGAGGTGGATAAGGCATCCGATAAATTACGTGATATTATTCCTGAAGTTCAGGATATCACCATGCAATTTGCCCAACAAACCAGTGTGATACACAAAGATATTGCAAAATAAGCCGCTGGCGAATTGATCAGTCTTTGAAAAATGATTAACCTTCAATTGCATTAGGCTATTTTGAATTATATGTTTTATGAATTCCTCATGAACTCAAGCGGTTAATTGCAGTTTGTCCAAAGTCCGACAACCGAATTAAGTGACGTTATGGCTGAAGAAGGTGCTTGTCCTATATGTGGTTTTGAACGACTTCAGACGGATCAGGATAATTGCCCCCAATGTGATGCCGATCTGACCTGCTTTAAAGTGTTGGATTCAATTCCGGAAGAATTGGTCGAACCGGTCTCTGAACATCAATCTTCGATCGTTGCCATACGCCGTGTGCCTTCTATCGCAGCGCTTGAAAGGGAATCATCCCCCGAAAGTTCAGTAACGGAAACAGTTTTAGCTGCGCCGACTGAAAATATTGCCTCGGTGCCGAAAACCCCTTCATCAAGTCAAGAATCAATACAGAGCATCCCCAAAACGTCTTCCGGATTAAATAAAAAGTTTCGGCCCTATCGGAACCATGTAGCGGCAATGCTTACATTTGCTGTAATATTGATTGCGATTGTAGCCGTTTTCCAGTTGTACCATCTGAGACATCTTGAATCAGCTTTGCAAGAACAAAAAACGGATTTAAAACGCTCGCTGGCACTGGTATCCACAGAGTTAGCCCAGCTAAACCGCCAGAAAAATGCGGCAGATGGTTCAACCCATCTCAGAGAAAAGGCGTCTCCCCTAACAATTTCTGGGTCTGAAACGTCCGATTTAGTCCACGATACCCAAAAATCCAGAAATAAAAAGCTGACAACTGCCGAAATAAGCGATGATAAAGCTAAACCCGTATCTTTACCAGGATCATCTGAACGGATGAAGTCATCTTCCAAAAGCGATCCAGAACCAAATACCCCATTAGAATCTGGTCATACCGCAGCTATACTTTCCGATTCCGCCTTAGAAGATCAAGCTGAACTCAAGATGGAAAAGGCCCTTTCCGAACATGATTTTCAAAACCATCTGATAAAGGCCGGAGACACACTAAAAAGCATTTCCGAAACTTACTATGGCTTAACGAAGTACTATCCTGTTGTTATTATGTTAAATCCCGGTATGCCGATTGATCTTCAAGAAGGTAACGGACGTTTGAAAATTCTCAAAGATCGCCGTAAAGCCACCGAACTATATCTTATGAAAACATATAAAATCGGAAACCGATTATATTTTAGCCACACAATCACAAAAGGGGATACATTAAAGGCCATAGCACTCAAATTTTATCGCTCCAAAAAAATGATCAAATCAATTCTGGACCTCAACCCGGACAGTCAGTTTCGTCCCGGGGAACAAATCAGGATTCGATTGGAGTGACTTTTCATCGTCAGAGGCGTTCAGGAAATTGATTTTACCGGACTCGGAAGAAAGTAATTATTTTTTATCAACAGATTAATATTTGGCGGATGTTATGAAAAAAAGCGTTTCTAAATCAGGAGCCATGCTTGCTAAAGCTGAAAAATTCATGAAGCGTGGTAATTACCTTTTCGCGCAAAAGGAGTTTGCAAAGGTATATAAAAACAACAAGGATTCCGTAATTGCCGCTAAAATTGAGCATTGCCGCCAGGAAGCTGCCAAGTTAAAAGCCAAGGATTTAGTCAAACGCGCCCGCAAATATTTAAAAAAAAATAAAAAATTGGCCGCATGTCGTTGTTTTGAAGAGGCCTATGCGATCACAGGTGAAAAGTGGTTGGCTGAACGTATTGGCGAATTGACTGAAGCGGCAGCCGGGAATGATGTCGAATCAGCCGCGCGTCAACACGAAGCCAAAGGTGATTATTCAAAAGCGGCTAAACTGTATGAACAATCATACAACTTGAATTCGGAAACCGGACGGTCCCTTCTTAAACAACGACAGGCCGCTTGCCTCGTAAAGAGCGAACAATATGAACAGGCCATTGAATGCTATGACCTGATCTTAGAAGGCATGAATGCGCCTACGTTGGAATCTGCCTATAACTACGGATTTGCTTTGTCGCATCAAGGCCGACATTTTCGATGTCTGAAAATATGGGGCCTGATTGTATCTGGCGAAAAGGCGTTTCTTAAACAAAAAGAAACTGTTGCGCGCTTGCTGGAAGCGGATATTTATAAACTGTTACTTTTATCAGATGCCCATCTGCAGGAAAATGTGGTCGGCATGCCATTAAAGGGTGAAGATGCCAAAACGCCTGATGACAAGGCCAAAAGTCTGCACAATTATCCTCACGACCTCGCTGCTGCATATGAGGCCAGTTGCTATCTGCAAAGCGATTTTGGTTTTAAAGGGCTTGACCAACTGAAAACCTATTGTCAGTGGCGTTTGATTGAATCTCTTTGGGTCGAAGAGCAGTATGAAACGATTGCCGATCTGATTTTTAATCCGAACGTAAGCAATCGGTCCGCCGCCCTTCTTGAAACGTGGGGCCCCACCATACTCGCCAACCTTGCGCGTTTAAGCTATAAATGTGCGCAAACTTCGGGCCGTCAACTTACCGAACTCGCCCTGTATTGGTTTACGGCTTTATATCATCCGACAACATGGAGACTATTTTCAAACCCTGATTTTAACAATGATGAATTTGAAAAAAAAACGGAAGTGCGTCTGAAACTGATCTCAATGGCTGATGCGATCTGGAGCCATGCAGGCCGGAATCACGCGGGCAATGGCTCACAATCATCTGATGAAGCAAAATCGTTTTGGGACATAGAAAAACAGTTAATTGCGGATATTGATTCGCTGGTCAATGGGCGCAAGAAAATGGTTCATTTAGTTTGTACACCCCGTTTTGCCATACATTTCGGAGTTGCCGATCAGGTGCTTGAGTTAATTCGCAGTGCCAACGATAGCCAGGGGGTGCGGTATTTTAAAAACCGGGAACACTATTTGGAAAGCGGCAGCTATTATTCTGCCGTCGGGAAAAGCCTATACTATCTTAAAGCCCAAGCGTACAAAAAAGCATTGGATAATCTTCCCGAAAATAGTCAGAATGAGTTTGAAAAATATGGGATATTAAAGGTAAGGTATACATACGGGCTCTACTGTTTGGAAACCGGTGCCGAACCACCAGGGCGCTATTTCGATAGCGGACCTGCGCTATTCGCCATAGCGCCTCATTATGAAACCGAACTGGTAAAAAAAGCGGAAGAAGCTAACGAACTTGATCAGATGACACTATATGAAGAGGCGTTGAACGGCATATATACTCAGGCCCTTAAAGAAAAAAGCGAACCGCTTGTTCAGATACAAAAAGTGCTGTCCTTGGTAATGAGCCGACGGGCGTTGGAAATGTTCAATAAAGATATGATGAACAATAAAACGCTTTCCATCACACTAAAAAAGGCGCTTAAACTAAACCCCCAGAATGAATTTGCCCGCGGCCTTTTAGAAGAAACCAAGGCAGACCTGGAAATCCTTGAAATGGAAAAAGCGTTAAATCGTTTCAAAATGCACAAAGCATGTAAAATCGCAGTGGAGTCCGACTATCCTAAGGTCACAGAGGCCTTTTTTGAATATATGGAATATGGGTTAAAAGGCATCCATGAATCTTCGCATGATACAAGCCAAAAACTGCTGATACTCAATGAAACGTATGATTGGTGCGCGTGGGTTGATGATAAACATCCCATTTTGGATGAAATTGAAATATTAATCGAAGAGTTTGGTGGCGAGGTGCCCCAGTGAATCCCTACAAAATATTAAATATCAATTCGAATGTTACCAAAGCAGATATTATCCTATCGGTAACCACCGCCATGCGGGCAAGAAAATATTCTGCCGATAAAATTGCACGCGCACAGAAAGAATTGTTAAATCCGATTTCCAAAGCGGCGCATGATTTTATCCAATTTCTTGATATTGAACCGTTTTTAAAAGCGATTGATTTAACGCCGCCCAAGCAAACACCATCAAGGGCGATTGAACGATTGTCTCTTTTTGATGAAAAGATGTGAACACGCGACAAGGCCTGAAATGTGTTCCAGATGTACCCATTTCATAGATTATGGCTAAATAAAGAACGGGGACGAAGTAACTTCCCCAAGTAGGCGCGCAGATTTGGGTCATATTTGGCCGATCTCTGATCACTAAAGTTGAAGGAATAGCAGGCTATTTTGATACTTTTGTGATCAGAGATCGGGCAAAGGTGGCCAAAAGCTGTGATGCATAATTGGGGAAGTTATTTTGTCCCCGTTCTTAAGCATCTTTCAGAGTCCAATAAGGGCGGCATATTTGTATAGTTCGTAGCAAATGAATTGATACTCTTTTTACCTATTTCAATAAAGCAGTGGTATCAGATCATTTGCGACGAACTATAATAATACGGTTCAGTTTAAAGAACACTTTCCCCCGATAAACAATGAAACAACAAAAGGCGTATTTAAAATCCAAACTGGTTGAATTTCAGGTAAAGATTGTTGAAATGGCGCGAAAGATGCGTGAACAGAAAGATCTTTACCAGACCCGTGAAAAAACGCTCTATCTAAGCCTTTTTGAAGTGCTGGATGCGTTAGAAAATTTGGATGAGATGATTAAAACCAAAGAGGAGCGGTTTGATAAATCATCCAAACGAATGGCGAAAAATATTCGCAATATCAATAAAAAACTTGTGCGCATACTTAAAGCGCACCACATAACGCCTATTAAATTAGATGCAACCAAAGCCCGCATGGCATATTGTAAAATAGTGGATACCAAGCAAGCCGATGATCTCGAAAATGAAACGATTCTTGATGTGATTAAAACGGGCTACAAGGATAACCGCAAAGATATTGTCTTGCGCAAGGCGGAAGTCATCACCGTTTTAAATGACAAATAGGGCATCCTTCATATCAGCCTATAAGCAGTTTAAGCCTTTACGCGAATGATTTATTTTTATTAGAGCCTGTTTGGAAAGTCGTGATCGAAGCGAAAAAGTGTGAGAGCGAGGGCT
>JAOZRC010000969.1 GCA_029940345.1 Desulfobacterales bacterium | reverse complement strand
AGCCAAGCGTAAACCGACAAAAACCGGTTTTCACGTCGGGTTACGCTTCGCTAAGGAATAAAAATTAAATAAATGTAACACAATTATACTCTTGAAGGTCATAATTTGTGATTTAGGTGTCAGGTGTCAGGATATTGCGCTAAAGACTGACACCTGACACCTGAATTTCAATATGATACAAAATAAATAATATTGTTTACTTTATTTAATCTCTGTTCCTAACCCAGACCTACTGCTAAAATGCAAATCCCAAGACGTTTCGTTTAGGGGAGGGCATGCAAAATTCAGATGTTTTAAAAAGGCATCCTTCATTGAGTGGTTTACACTTTTAAGCCGGAGTGCCAAACTTACAGTTTGGCAGTCACAAGTACAGCCGTTATCAACCGCTAAACTGTAAGTTTGGCACTCCCGAAAAGTGTTATTTACTTTTAGGGAAAAATGAAGAATGCCTTTTAAAATTCGCCATATAATTCGCCTTATTTGGCGAATTCGTCGTATTTGGCGATAATTTTTTCATGAGATTTCCCCCGAAACATCCTCTTAAATTGTATATATTAGTATACATTACAGTATCTTAAATTTTTATTCTGAATATTATCAGGCAGTGGCACACTTTTTGCTTACCTTTTACCTCAATATATTGAAAACAAAGAGGAGCCACTCATGGTCGGTTTTGAAATCCTTGTTAAACTCAAGCCAGAAAAACGGTTCGAGTTCCTGCAGACATTCGAGCTAATGCATATATGTGTCGATAAAAAAAGCGACTTTGTGGGGCAGGTGCTTTTCGAAAAGATCAGCGAACCCAACTGTTTTCTTTGGACGGAAGATTGGAAAACCGGCGAATCACTGGAAGCCTATCGTCAAACAGATCAATACCGTGCGCTTCTGGGAGCCATCGAGGTTCTGGGCGCGCTTATAAATATACGAACGTTTACCTTAAAAGAGGAGTAAGTTATCATGCCAAGATTTATTGTTGTTTTTGTTCTGCTATCTTCTTTTGTCCTTGCCGTTCCAATTCATGGTATAGCCCAGGAACAGAAGGGCGGTGAGGATCTGGCCGCAAAGACGCAGAACCCAGTGGGAGCCATGTACAGTCTGCCATTTAAGTTTACATTCGATTATGGCGCCGAAAATGGCGAAGCCACGTTCTTAAACATTCAGCCAGTGATCCCGGTAACGGTCGGCAAATGGAATCTGATCAATCGGGTGATCGCGCCTTTGATTGACACGCCCGGTCTTGTCACAGGAACGCCCGCGATTCCCAACCCTGTCGGGGGCGACGGTGCCAACGGCTTGGGCGATATCAACTATTCTGTCTTTGTTTCGCCGGCTGAACCGGGCAAGGTTATCTGGGGCGTCGGTCCGTCGCTCATGATGGATACCGCCACGGATGACCAGTTGGGCTCCGGCAAATGGAGCGCCGGCCCCACAGCCGTGCTCCTTGTCCAACCCAAGCCATGGACGCTCGGCCTGCTCGGCCGGCAACTCTGGTCCTTCGAGGGGGATTCTGAACGAAAAGATGTGAATCAACTGCTCCTTGAACCTTTCATCAATTACAACCTTGATAAGGGATGGTATTTGCTCACCGATATGGTACTTATCGCAAATTGGGATGCGGATTCAGATAATCGCTGGACCATACCGCTCGGCGGTGGTGTTGGCAAAATGTTTGAGATCGGCGGTCAGAAGATGAACACCAAGATAGAGGCCTACTATAATGTCGAAAAACCTGAGGATGCCCCTGATTGGTCTATTAACTGGACGCTTCAGTTTCTGTTTCCGAGATAAAATTGTGATAAATTTTATCAACCTGTGCAATAGCTATAATGTAGGGTGGGCAA
>JAOZRC010000297.1 GCA_029940345.1 Desulfobacterales bacterium | reverse complement strand
CCCTTGTGGTTGCCTGATGAAGGGGATTTCTTAATCCGCATAATCAATCATAATCAGTGATTCAGATTTAAAAAAGTGTAAACTACTTTGAGCCTCATATGAAGGATGCCGGCAACTGTTGTTAAAAACTTCGGGCTAAGAGGATTTTTTACGCGTTGCGAGGTGGCCTTGTCACTGTTAATCGCCCCAAAAGTTTATATGCATCAAGTTAAGCCAAATGGTCGTTGAAATCACCTGAATTACACGGTGTTATGGAGGGCGAGCGTCCCCGCAAGCCACGTTGTCACTGACCTGTAAAATCATTCGTGGCATGTCCCGTCACACTGTCGAAGGCGTCAGAATTCCGGTATCTCTTAATTTGAAGCATGTAAGATATCGTTCCCATGGCTTGCAGCTTTTTTCAGTTATCCCTGACGCTGCAAAAGGCTTTGCATAAGCAGACCCCCACAATCTTCCACGGATTCTCCTCATGTGTCTGAAATGAAAATAGCCCAATATTTTTTTATTATTGCTTTTGTGCTTTTTTATCAGGCAAATACTAAGGCTGAAAAAGTTTCTCATTCCCAATTAACTTTTGACCAAACTATTTTCTTTGAGGAAAACAGCGAAATATTTGGTGACGATACAAATGCCAATAAGCCTGTTAAGGATTCAAAAGTAAAGCACGTAATAAATTTGGAGGAAGCCATAAACATCGCCCTTGCATCTAACCGAAGCATCCATTCTCAGGCGGATAGCCTGCGCGGTTCAAAATTCAACCTTGATTCTGCTGTAACCGAATTTCAATATAAAATAACCCCAGATAGCGGTTTAGGGGCAACTGGTAGTAAAGACGTTGGCCAGACACACTATCGCCTGGGAGCCTCGGTGCATAAAAAATTTACGCATGGAACCGAGGTCATCATCAATCCGACTTTTCAAAAAGCGGTCTCCGAAGATTCGGATTACAATTATAACAGCGGTATTGATTTTTCTATCGTACAGCCGCTATTTCGGGGCCTCAACCAGGAATATAACTTATCCGGCATCCGAGGCGCTGAGTATAGTGTTCGTTCAGCATATCGAAATTTGCATCAGACCAAAGTAAACACGATTATCCAAACCGTAACCGCAGTTTACGAAATTATCAGGCAGAAGCGGTTTGTAACCATACTTCAAAAATCCGTTTTAAGACTGAAAGGATTTGCAGAAACCGCCAGGATAAAAAAAGAGATCGGCATTGCCGACGCCGTTAATGTTTATCGAGCCAACCAAAATTACAAGCAGTCCCGTGATGATCTGCTTTCCGCCGAAGAGGCCTTAACAAACGCCCAAGAAAATTTGAAAATCATTCTAAATCTGCCCATCGAAGAGGAATTCGACGTTCGCGCTCCGCTGACTATCCGAAAGATTAACATTTCAGAACCAGACGCGGTGAAGACAGCTTTTGAAAACCGAACCGAATTGAAGGAAATGAAGGATCTGCTAAGAGAAAAATACCGTCTGTCCAGAATTGCCAAACACAAAACGCTTCCTGAGCTTAATTTCATAGTCAGTTATAACCGCTTCGGTTCCGGTGCAAGTTTCGGGCAAAGCACCACGCTTGGCGAAGACAGATGGAATATCGGGGTTGGTTCTTCAACCGATTTGTTCAGACGCACTGAAAAAATTGCCTTTCAACAAAGTTTGCTTTCAATTGCATCAATCAAAAGAGAATCGGAACTTATCAAAGATCAAATCGTCAAACAGGTGAAAAACGATTTGCGCAATCTTATCCGGTATAAAAAACGGATTGCGCTACAAAATGCACGTGCGCAAGAAGCCCGGAGGCAGTTGGAACTTTCCCGTATAAAATTTAAACACGGGTTTGCAAATAATTTTGATTTGATTGATGCCGAGAAGGTATTGAACTCAGCCCAGATAAATACCATATCCGCTATTATCAGCCATATTGTCGGTACATTCAAATTCCGAGCGACGATCGGTGCGCTTCTCGAAAAACCGGAGCGAAATCAATGAAGAGGCTATTCCTTACAATTGCTTTGGTAGGTTGTTCATGGATTATTCTGACAGCCTCTTACACACCTTCTGAAAAAAAGAGCACCGCCATCCTAACCGATATTGCCACTGAAAGATCTTTTGACATTACGGTGCATTCGGTGGGTGAATTGGATGCGGTCAGGTCTACAATGGTCAGTTCGGAACTTCAAGGAGATAAAGGCAAAATCTTATGGATTGTGGAAGACGGCGCCCGTGTTGCCAAAGGAGACGTTTTAGTGCGTTTCGATTCTTCCGAATTTGAAGAAACCGTTCGTCAGTTAACCGATAAAATTAAAGAGCAGGAAGCCAGAATATCAGCCCATGAACAAATACTGGCCTGGGAAAAAAGTCAAGTGGAACGCGAAATTCAAAATGCGCAGTTTGATTTGCAAGCCGCTAAACTTGATTTGATCAAACTGGAAAAAGGGGAGGGGCCGCTTGAATTAGCCCGTTTTGAAGAGGCAACGAATCAAGCCAAAAATAAATTTACCAAATTTCAAAAATATGCGTCTGATTTGGAAAATTATCGCAAATTGAATAACCTCGATCAGGAAGAAATAGCGGATGTGCTAAAAAAAGTGGAAGAAGCCAAAAGCGAATTTCACATGACGCTTCAGAAATATGAATGTTATCGCGATTATGTCCTTCCGACTAATATTGAAAAAGCCAAAGCGAACGTGGCTAAAATGAACGTCAATCTTGAACAGAAGAAAAAAGGCGGCGGATTTAAAATAGGCAAAGCCCACGCCAATTTGCGGTTGTCTCAGCGAGAATTGGAAAGTACGCGCGCTTTATTGCAAAAAGCCCAATCGGATTTACAAAAAACCGTGATTAAGGCGACAATACCGGGCATGGCTGTTTTACGCGAGGCCTTTCACAAGGGGGCTAAAAGGAAACCTCGCATTGGCGATAAAGTACTCCGAAACCAGCCGATAGTTTATCTGCCGGATGTCAGTCTGATGATGGTTAAAACCAAAATTCGTGAAATTGATCTTCATAAAGTCGCTCCCGGCAAACCCGTGCTGATTCGGGTGGATGCCTACCCGGACCTTATCTTAAATGGCAAAGTCGAATCCATAGGCGTTTTAGCTCAGCCGGATCCGTCATCCAAAGCCAGAGAAAAATATTTTACAATTGATATTTTGGTTTCGGACAGCGATCACAGACTTCGTCCCGGAATGACGGCGCGTTTGGAAATCCGATGCTCAGTAACCACTGGACTGACCATACCGGTGCAGGCCGTTTTTTATAAAGAGGAAAAAATTTATGCCTATTTTAAAAGGGGCGAGCGCTTTGAAAAAAGACAAATTTCAATCGCTGGGCGCAATGTGGCATTTGTACAGGTCGTATCAGGATTAAAAAAAGGGGATTATGTCGCGCTGACAATTCCGGATGATTCTCTCATTATTAACGTAAATACCATTTTAAACAAACCGTAATTGCATCATGCACCCAATTATTCACGCCCAAAATTTGCATAAAACTTATGCAGAACCCGGCAAAGCGGTGCATGCCTTAAAAGGCGTCAGCTTGAAAATTGAAAAGGGCGAATCTGTCGCCATAATGGGTCCTTCCGGATCCGGAAAATCGACTTTGCTCCACATATTCGGTTGCCTTGACAAGCCTTCTTCCGGATTTTATCATCTGGACGGAAAGGACGTTGCGTGTCTGACGGATAATGAACTTTCCCGTATGAGGTCTTTGAAAATCGGTTTTGTCTTTCAACGCTTCAATCTGATTCCCCAGTTGACAATCCTTGCCAATGTGACGCTGCCATTTATCTACCAGGATTTAAACCGTTCGGATACGAACGATCTCGCTCAAAATGCGCTTGCCCAAGTGGGACTTGGCAACCGCATTCACCACAAACCCAATGAACTGTCCGGTGGCGAATTACAGCGGGCGGCGATAGCCCGGGCGTTAGTGACAGATCCTCTTATCATTCTTGCAGATGAGCCCACCGGAAACCTTGACTCCGCAACCGCCGCGGAAATTTTGGCGCTTTTTGTCGCCTTAAACCGTCATAAAAGAACTGTAATCATCGTCACGCATAACATGCAGGTGGCCAATAGCTGCCAGAGGATTGTGAATATGATTGATGGTAAAATTAGCCATTCATGACCACTTTTCACTTTTTCAGCTCCTCACTTCAGTCTTTACAGCAGAACAAACTGCGTTGCCTGCTCAGTCTGCAGGGGGTTACATTTGCCGTAGCGGCTGTAATTACGATGTTGGCTGTCGCCCAAGGCGCCAAAATTGAAACCATGAAACAGCTTGACCAATTGGGGGGCAAAACGTTAATCATCCGTCATTCGGTGCTGACTGAAAGTCAGAAAATTTCCGCGCGTAAAAAGCTTTCCGCCGGACTCACCCTTGCGGATGCGTATTCAATTCAAAAAAGAATACCCGGCGTGCTACATGTAGCCCCTGTCCGCGAGGTGCGCGCCGGCCTGGCAGCTTCCGGAAAAGACGATGTGTTTGACATCCTGGCGGTAACACCGGCGTTTCAGTATGTGAAAAATCTGACGCTGCGAAAAGGCCGCTTTATTTGTGATGAAGATATGGCCAGGCATAATTTGGTGTGTGTGCTTGGCAGTGATGTTGCCACTTCTCTGGGCAAAGGTCTGGGTCGTATTCTTTATTTGGAAAATAGGCCCTATATCATTGTGGGTGTGCTTGAAAGGCGTCAATTGGCTAACGCCCAACATCCGGCGCTCGCCTTAAGGGATTTTAATAAAGCTATTTTCATCGCTCATGGAAGCGCCCCCTTCGCTGGCCAAACCGACGCCGATGAAGGGGAGCTTACAGAAATTTTTGTCAAGTTCAGACCCGATGCGGATGTTTCCGTTTATACGGGAGCCATTGATCAAACCCTCCTCTACAATCACGGCGGATTCAGGGACTTTCAGGTAATCGCACCCGAAGAACTGATCCGTCAGGCCCAAAAAACGCAACGTATGTTTAACATCGTCTTGGGATGCATCGCTGTCGTTTCATTGCTTTCCGGCGGAATCGGCATTATGAACATCATGATTGCTTCCGTCACCGAACGGACCCGGGAGATCGGTATCCGCAGAGCTGTCGGAGCTACCCGCAAACACATTATTCTTCAGTTCGTTACCGAGTCTGTCACTTTAAGTTTTATCGGGGGGATGATAGGCGCTTTGCTCGGAATTGGCGGTGCTTTACTCATACCGCCGCTAACAGGTTGGAACACGGTCGTCACCCTTTGGTCAGTCGTACTGGCGCTAACTGTTTCAATCTGTGTCGGGATTTTTTTCGGTTTTTACCCGGCCTATCGAGCGGCGATGTCGGATCCGATTAAAGCCCTGCGTTACGAGTGATTACAAAATGATCGCTTTTCAAATGAAAAAAATTACATTCAAACCCTATTCAGATGCAAACTTAGCCCTAAGTGCATCACTCTTGACCACCTCTTCAAAGCGTCCTTGCGGCACATCGCCGAGCAATTGAATCGGTATGCTTTTATGCTTATAACCGGCAACTATACCCTGGTCGCTTATATCCACCGCAATCCGAACACTGTTCCCATATTCTTCGGTAATCGCAAACGAATTACGCCCATATTTTTTTTCTAAGACGGCCAAAACGACCTCATCCAAAATATCCGCAAAGCCTTCGCGCAAGCCCGCAAATTCGACTTCAAAGACACTTTCGCCACCCGTCAGAAATTGCAGGAAAGCCACATTTAAAACCGAGCGCAAGCCCAACAGATCTTTTTTGATTTTTCTTGCCAAACGTCTCTGCGTAATACCCGAAAAAATGGCTAAAATCTTATGTGTTGGCCGCATAATATAGTTTTTAAACACGTCTTTGGAAAAATTGGCGCCGATTTTATGTCCGATATCCATCAGCGCTTCCTGGTCGTTGTTGTACGCTTTTCTTTTGGGTGGTCTGAAATTTCTCGAAAAAATGACCTCTGCTGTATGGTTGTCAATCGCAGAAAGCGTCCAGGCGGTAAGCAAAACAGTGCTGACAGGAATTCCGGCGATTTTAACGGTCGGCGATCGTGAAAGCATCACTTGCCCGGTAATGGCCACGTCCGAGCTCCTTGAAAAGTAACGGGACGCCAATTCAGGCTGCAGGCCTTTATCCAACAAGGATTTGACACGATCTTCCGCAATACGTCCCGGTAAACCAGGCGAGACGATTTTGTAACCAAATTTTTTAAGATGATCGGTGATTTCGGTGTTGCACACTAAGCAATTTTCCACGCGGCCATCGGCATAACGCGCCTGAATAGCAACCGTAAATCCTGGATTCCCCCTTGTCCTGATCATTTCAATTCGGTCTTCGCGGGACATTTTAGCAATCGCCAGGGTTAATGGCTTTGTCAGAACGTCCGCTTGAATTCTGACATGATAAAACCCGTCTTCCAGTACGCCGATATTTTCTTTTTGGGTGATCTTTTGAATGAACCCTTCTGATTTGCTGGTGATGCGCTCCTTAACCAATTCATAGTTTTGCACAATCATTTCTGACGAAACATAACAGCCCACCGCTTTTTCAATCGCCTGCCGCTTGGCGTCGCGCAATGCCTCGTCGTAGGCCAATGCACGGTCTTTGTAAAAATTGGGATCGGACAAACCTTCGGCGGTGATGGCAATGGTCAACGCATCGGTTTCAGCACAAGCGGTTTTACGGCTATCGTATTCACACAATAATAATAAAAAGCCGAAGCTGAAAACCGCAATTGTTAAAAAGGGTCTTTTCATCAAAACCTCCCATATTATGAA
>JAOZRC010000296.1 GCA_029940345.1 Desulfobacterales bacterium | reverse complement strand
TAGCTGAACAGATCGAAAAAGTGTTAACTACTTTAGCTGTCTTATGAAGGATGCCGAAGATCGTGAAGGATACCGTTGTGAACTACGATATCTCCGCGACAAGGAGGGACGAGAGATTGATTTTGTCATCCTCAAAAACGGAGACATCCAGGAATTGATCGAGGTAAAGTACGCAGAAGAGAATGTAACCCGTTCGCTCCGATATTATGTCGAAAGGCTTCGGCCCCAAAAAGCCACTCAGATCGTCGCCACATTAAAAAACCATACAGCAGCGGCGTCATTTCGGTCACTGACCCGCTATCATACTTCAGTGGCACATTCTTCGGCGTCAATAGATGAGGTACTCTATAGACAGGCACATATTACATTTCACAAGGATAGAGGGAGTGTAATACGCCGACGACCGATAATGCAGTGAAATTTAATATTTGACTTTCGGCATCCTTCAGATAAGATTAAAGTAGTTTACACTTTCCTCGCTGATCTACAAGGATTTAATTTAGTAAGGTTTTTACAACTGTCGTTCTTTGGAATATGGCCTGAACCTAAACGATAATCACGGTCTTAATCCTTTTTAAACCAAATCCTTGTAGTACTACTACAACTTGGAAGTTCCTCCCCCACCCAGCATACCGATGGCCCGATGGCCTAAGCTTTTGACAGCAAGTAGGTGGGGGGACGAACTTTCAAATCGCTGTAGTAGTTTCAGGAAAGTGTAAACCGGAAAATGAAGGATGCCTGACTTTCTATACATACAATAGAGGGGCAGTAGCCGAGCTTCATAGTATTTATAGATTTAGAGCCTGTCATTGCAAACACGTCGAAAATAGCCTATGTTGATGTAAAAACCAATAACATATCCAGAGTCATCATGATGTCGTTCATAGCCGCATCAAGGTTGAAGAAGCGGAACGGCTTTCCGCTTTACTTCGTCCCGCCTTGTGCTGGTAACCCCGAATTTAATTGATAGAAGGTATCTATGCCGCAAAATTCTATGGTTCAAACCAAACATTCGATTGCCACACAACTTTTGAAATGGGTGATTTTTTCATATTTATTTATTACTTTTGTTGTAACGTTTATCCATTTATCAATTGAATATGTCTATACGAAAGACCGGGTCAACAACGAACTGAAGGTGATTGGCGACACATTTGAACCTCCGCTGGCACAGGCATTGTGGGATATGAACCCGGGACAATTAAAGCCCACATTTTTAGGGATGAAGCGATTTCCTTCCGTAGTCGGTGTTAAGCTGCTGAATGAAAGCGGTAAAGAGATTGGGTCTTCAGGAATGATTGTCGATCGGGATGGTAATATTCTGAAATGCACCTCAGATGGAAACCGCCTGATAATCAAAGGGTATACCGGCTTATTTGAATTATCATTTTCGATTATACATAAGGACCAAGGAAAAGAAACCAAGGTGGGTGAAGCTGCGCTATATTCCAGCAATAAAGTGGTGTTCGACCGCGTTAAACTGAATTTTTTATTTATTATAATCAACTCCGTCATAACAACCTTGGCAATGTGGGTTATCGTACTATGGATCAGCCGCAAATTAACGCGTCCCCTGACCAAACTTACGGCTGCAACTGAACAACTCAGCATGGATAGGTTGGATGACATCAAAATAGATATCAAGGCAAAGAAACGCGATGAACTGAAAATACTGGAAGAAGCGTTTAATAATATGGTGCAAAAGCTCTCTGTTTCTAAAAAAACAATACAGGAGTCTGAAAGGAAATATCGCAGCATTTTTGAAAATTCAGTTGAAGGTATCTTTCAAACCTCACCGGACGGTCGTTTTATCAGTGTGAATAATTCCATGGCACGCTATTTCGGATTTACATCACCAACAGAAATGCTATCGTATATTACCGATATCGCCCTGCAATGTTATGCCAATCCCGAAGAAAAAGCGGAATCTTATAAAAATATAAACAAAAAAAACCGAATATCCGATATTGAACGGCAATTCAAACGTAAAGATGGCAGTTTATTCTGGGGTTCCGAATCCGTGAGGGCGGTTCGTGATGCAGATGATAAACTTCTTTATTATGAAGGCACCCTGGTTGATATAACGGAACGGAAGGCCAAAGAAAGTGCCCTGAGAGAACGTGAAACCGCCGAAATCGCCAACCAGGCCAAGAGTGAATTTTTAGCAAACATGAGCCATGAGATTCGTACGCCCATGAACGCGATCATCGGATTCACCCATCTTGCTCTGCGCACTAAGCCCACGCCCCGCCAACATGACTATCTGACCAAGATTTTGTCTTCCGCCAACTCCCTGCTCGGAATTATCAACGATATTCTTGATTTTTCCAAGATCGAAGCGGGTAAACTGGACATGGAACAAACTCACTTTTTGCTGAATGATGTCATGGAAAATCTGTCCGATCTGCTTTGCCCGGTGGCGGAGGGTAAAGGAATCGAAATATTGTTTGCCATAGCCCCGGATGTGCCTTTGGCCCTGATGGGCGATCCGTTGCGTCTCGGACAGGTTCTGATCAACCTGACGAACAATGCGGTTAAGTTTACGGACACCGGCGAGATTATCATTGCCACGAAACTGATTCGCATGGATGAAAACCGGGTGAAACTCAGCTTCGCCGTGCGTGATACAGGCATCGGACTTACTGCGAAACAGATTTCCGGGCTTTTCCGGCCCTTTACCCAGGCAGACGCTTCCACTACCCGTGAATATGGCGGCACCGGTCTGGGATTGACTATCTGCAAGCGGCTGGCAGAAATGATGAACGGTGATATTTCGGTGACCTCCCGGCCCGGATACGGAAGCGTCTTTACATTCACTGCAGAGTTCGGACAGTCTGATGTAAAGAGGCGTAAACACCTTATGCCGGATCCGGATCTGATGGGACTGCGGGTTCTGGTGGCGGATGATAATGCCGCGGCACGGGAAATAATGCAGGAAATCCTGGAATCGTTCTCTTTTAAAGTCACTCTCGCCGCTTCAGGCCGGGAAGCACTCCATGAACTCGAAAACGCTAAGGAACCTTATGACCTGGTGCTGACAGACTATAAAATGCCGGAAATGAACGGCATTGAAACCACCGAACACATTAAAAAACGCACCGGTTTGTCTAAAATCCCGATTATCATCATGATATCCGCTTATGGCCGGGAAGAAGTAAGAAAACGAGCCGACCACACCGGCGTTGACGCTTTTCTGAATAAGCCGGTTGAACGATCCTTGCTGTTTGATACGATCATATCACTTTTCGGTGAAAAAGCCGAATCGATGCCGCGCATCCGGCCGCCGGATGACGCTGATGACGCTGATGACGCCGACGAACTGACCAGGATTAAGAACGCCGATGTACTGCTCGTTGAAGATAACGAAATTAATCAGCAAGTGGCGACTGAACTTTTGGAACATGCCGGCATGATCGTAACGATTGCCGCCAACGGCCTGGAAGCGGTAAAGGCCGTCAACCTGGAAGCGTATGACCTGGTTTTTATGGACCTTGAAATGCCCAAAATGGACGGTTATGAGGCATCGCGGTCAATACGCCAGGATGCCCGGTTCAAGGATTTGCCAATCATCGCTATGACGGCGCATGCGATGTCCGGAATCAGGGAAAAATGCCTGGCCGTCGGAATGAATGACCATCTGCCCAAGCCCATTGATCCCCCGGAACTGACCGCTATGCTGGTCAAGTGGATCAAACCGCAAGCAAGAAAAACACCAGTGCCGGGTCTTGTGGAACGGGAGGAAAACCATACGCTAAACCTCCCGGAGCAAATGCCAGGTCTCGATATTGCCGCAGCTTTGAAACGCCTGGGAGGCAACCGTAAGCTTCTGAAAACGCTTTTAATCCATTTTGCCCAAGACTACTCTGACACTGCGGAAACAATACGGCAAGCGCTTGACAGCGGTGACATCGAACATATCCGGATTACGGCGCACACAATCAAGGGCGTAGCCGGTAACATCGGTGCGGATGATCTGTCAGAGGCCGCACATGAGTTGGAAGAGGCCGTATCCGCAGACGACCGTCCGGATGACGACGTCCTCAATAATTTTATAACTGTTTTAAACCTGACAACAGCAACGGCGAGTACTTTGAAAGCCGTTCCGCCAAAAGCGCCGGCAGGCATTCCCGACGCCGATCCGATACCGGTTGCGAACCGGGAGAAACTGGCCTATCTGCTGTCCGAACTGGATGACTATCTTGATCAAGGCCAGATCAAAGCCGACCAATTTATAAGCATTCTCGGTACACTTCTGCCCGGTCCTGATTTCAGGGAACCGCTGCAACGACTCGAAGAACATATTGATAACTATGACTTTGAAGAAGCGCGGGAACCGGTGGCCGAAATTGCCGGTTTGCTCGATATTACGCTTGAAAGGTGAAAAAATGGCCAAATGAAAAACAAACACCACTAAATGAACCCTATTTTATGAAAAAATATAAAGCCATGTTGAAAATGTCAACTCATGTGATGAAAATTTCAACAGATATATAACTATTTTAAATCATAATAAATTCAATCTATCTCGATTCTATATATTTTAAATTCTTTCCCTTAACTGTCGAATTTATCAACACTCCCAATTGACGCTTTAAAACAAAAATATCCCAAAATTATTATAAAAATACTATTATATTAAATAGTTGAAAAAAATTCTGACTATTTCACATAACCTGGCACGCTTCTTGCTTTATTAAATATTAAAATTAAAAAGCTGAAAACAAAACCTGACAGTTTAAAAATAACCAAGGAGGATGACATGGCTAAAAAAATTAAAGAAGAGCGAAGAAGCAATTTGGGGTATGGTTCCACTTACAGAAAAGGCGAGGGTCGAGACAGGCGTGATTCCGATGAGATTCAGAGTGTTTTAGGCGGCCAGACCTGGATGGTCCGTCCGGATAAGAAAGCCAGTTCCGACAATCCGTGTGTGTGGATGGGTGCGGGTGTTGTGAAGTTTAAAAACTGCAACAACTATTTTGATTGCACCACATGCAAATATGACCGGGGTATGATCTCTAAGGCCCAAAAAGGCAAGATCGCCAGTTGGCAGGATGCCATGCGAACCCGCACCGATCTGGATCGAATCTGCCGACACAGCCTCACCGGGCGAATCGAACGACGCGCCTGTGCCTACAATTATGAGTGCGCCCATTGCGATTTCGACCAATATTTTGAGGATATTCTTTCAGCAAAAACCAATCACGCACCCGCAGATGTGCATAACGTCAAAGGGTTTGCCGTTCCCATGGATTATCATTTTCACAATGGCCATTCCTGGGCGCGGATTGAAAGCGGCGGATACATTCGAATCGGCCTGGATGATTTTTCTATGAAACTTCTGGGTGAGGCGGACGCATTCGATCTTCCGTTGATGGGCAAGGAACTGAATCCGGGTGCGGCCGGCTGGGGCTTGCGACGCAAGGATAACACGGCCGATGTACTCTCTCCGGTGGGAGGCGTTATTGTGGAAGTGAACTCCGGGGTCAGAGAGAATCCGGGATTGGCAACCCATGAACCTTATGGCGATGGATGGCTATTCCTGGTTCGCACCGGAAATATCAAAAAATCTGTCAAAAGCCTGATGAGCGATACGGGCAGCCTGGATTGGATTAATCAGGAAGTTGCCCAACTTGAGCAAATGGTCGAGGAAGTTGCCGGGCCGTTAGCTGCCGACGGCGGGCATTTTAGCCGTGATATTTATGGGAACTTGCCGGAATTAGGGTGGAATAAGCTGACCCAAACGTTTCTTAAGACCTAGACTGCAAAATCAAAGTCAACGGAGTTCGTCATGGAAATGACTCTGCGAACGAACGCAATATCAAACGGTTCAGCTCCCTGCCTGTGGATGCAGGCAGGGATCGTGGCCCGAAAATTCTGCGGACAGGATTATCAATGTGGTGGGTGTAAATTCGACCGGGTCATGCAAAAAGCGGCCCGGGAAAATGCGCTTCCCAGGGAACAGGGAAGCATCGTTAAAGGGAGAAAAGAGAAGATCGTCCACTGGAAAGATAGGCTGAGGGAACTGCCTGCATCCAAACGCCCCTGTCTTCACCACATGAAGAGGCGGATCGCTTTCAGACCGTGCTTCAACGATTATCACTGCAGTGACTGTGAATTCGATCAGTACTTTCAAGATCAATATTCCGTGTATGCCGTGGTCAAACCGGTGGATGTTCTGGATGTGTACGGAATCAGATTCCCTCAAGGATATTATCTTCACAGGGGTCACACCTGGGCGAAAATCGAAGAAGGATCAACAATCCGGGTGGGCCTTGATGATTTTGCTTTACGGGTTTTCGGCATGCCTGATAAGATCGAAGCGCCCCTTGTGGGAAAAGTGGTAAAACAAAATCGGGGCGATATTCATCTCGAACGGGGCAATAACCGGGCTGCCATCCTTTCCCCTGTTAGCGGTGTTGTGACCGACATCAACCCGCGTTTCAGGGAAACAGCGGAAACGGCAATTGATGATTCCTACTCGGATGGATGGATTATGCGAGTGCATTCTGATACCCTGAGGCAAGAGCTTAAAGCCCTCTGTTTAGGGGATGAAACCGAGGAGATGTTGAAAGAAGACGTTGGGCGTCTATACGACCTGATTGAAAAAACCACCGGACCGCTCGCTGCCGACGGCGGCCAGATCGCTCACGATATTTTCGGAGCGATGCCGGAGCTTGGGTGGGAAAGATTGACGCAGATGTTTCTTTCCAGGATGTAACCAGCGGTTTTGGTAAATTGATATGTAGGGTGGGCAGAGCCTGGCGGAACCCACCATTCGGTAATCAGG
>JAOZRC010000968.1 GCA_029940345.1 Desulfobacterales bacterium | reverse complement strand
TATCTCATTCTCTTCGAAATAATAGTCGGCGTTTTCATTAATTTTTTCGATTTCATAAAGTGTCAACACCTGTTTTTTGTGGTCTATCATCCCAATCGTGGCCCGGGTATTTTCACCCACGATGGTGTCGCCTACTTTCAGGCGCGCCGGGTAGGCCAGTCCTTCATACGTAATCTCCAGTTTACCGGAATTCACGTTCATAATGACCTTATCATTATCATCTTTTCGAAACCTGATCGGATATTCCCAGTTGGCGATAGCCAAGGCCGCATCCGCCTCGGTGAACGTGCTGCTCGGCCCCCCCCCTCCTTTGGGGCTAGTTATGTCAAGCGCGTAAATACCCTTGCCGCCTTTGCGCAATGATCCCACCAGTAAAATTTTATCCAGGTCCCCGTCATTTTTCTTGACATTGCGGGCATATTGCTCACCATCAACAAAATATTTGTGCGAGTAATCCTTGCGAGTCGGTAATCTCAACTTCTTGTCCGCAAAGACGAGGTTGGGAATGTAAGCCCATAGCTCTTCACCGGTGGCACTGTCAAAAGCGTGGAGCATGCCATCATTGCTACCGACATAAAGCACATCATACGGATTGCCGCTGGCATCTTTTTCATAATGCACGTTCAACGTCGGCGAATGAATAATATCACCCAATTTGGAACGTTTCCCCGTATTCTCCACAATAGGACGGCTTCTGAAATTCCCCCCCGGAGTGCCCCCGATCTCGTTGCCATGATCACCCCGAATAAAATTCAGCACCAATTTGGCATCTTTAATTTTATCCTCCTCAGAAAGGGTTTCATCATTAGAGCTTAATTCTTCCTGCAACGTTGGGCTTAAACTGTCAAAGCGGAACGGCGTTCCGTTAAAAACCTGATCCGGTTCAAACGGATTGTCCAACGTGTCTAAGGTAAAAATCACACGCGCATCATTGGCGGTCAGTTTTTCCGATGCACTCCATTCCTTTTCTTCCACTTCACCTGTTTTTTCGTTCAAATTATAGGCAATCACGTCACCGGTCCATCCGTCAGATTGAAACAGACCTTGGAAAACCATGGCACCTTCCTTCAACTGGCCGGTATTAGTCGTGACCGAAGCGCCGGCACCGCCGGTAGATTCCATCTCGGACACCAGTTTTTTCAATGCATCCACCAGTTCCTGGGGATTTTGCGCACTGATAAACCCCCCACGGCCATTGATGGCGGCATGGTACAAATCGTCTATTTTACGCTTACTGCTGCCTGTTCCCTTCCATGTGGGGCAATCATCGGGATCGTTCGGACAGTTCAGATAATCTTCCGGGATGATGTCCCCGACAACGCCAAAGGCGACGGTGTAAGTGACCATGTGCTGATGAGGTGCTGTGTCACCCGCCCGGTTGGGTACGATATCCTCCAAATCCGTGTTCAAATCTATCTCATAATATTTCATGGCCACATCCGCCATCGTGTCGCTGTACTTGTCACCAAACGGCACCCCATCATATATGGTGTTATTGTTGCCGCCTTGGTCCTCATTGCCCACATTCGGACTGCCCCCATTGTAATATCCGTCCGTCATCGCAATAACAAAGGCGTGTTGGCAATTGCCCCCCTCGTCGGCCGGCCAATAGGGCGAGTCACCAGACAAATCACCGGAGCCGTTGCCTTTGTAATATTCGCCAATCCGTTTCAAACCGTTTCTTAAGGGCGTACTGCCATTGGACGTTATAGAGTACAGGGATTCCAGCAGTTTGGAGCGCTCATCCAACTCGCCTGCATCCGTCTGGACTTTTACATGGCTCATGTTTTCAGTGATACTTTTATTGATCGTGTGAAAGCCCATCATCAGGTTTTTAGAATCAGCGATGAC
>JAOZRC010000295.1 GCA_029940345.1 Desulfobacterales bacterium | reverse complement strand
GCAAACGCTTCATCATCGGTGAATTGTTCAGGCGGATGTTTGCAAAAATAGGCGGAAGGCGCGGTCAGGACACCGCCTTGCCCGCGTTCCAACGCGAGTTTGGCGCAGCGGATGGAATCAATCGCCACACCTGCCGAGTTGGGTGAATCTTCCACGGAAAGCCGCAGTTCAAGATTCATCGGGATATCACCGAACAGTTTGCCTTCCATGCGTATGAAACAGACCTTGTTGTCTTTCTGCCAGGCGACATAATCGCTCGGACCGATATGAATGTTCTCATCATCAAGGCGTTCAGCCGCAACAGCCTGCACCGCTTCGGTCTTGGATTCTTTCTTGGAAGCCAGCCGGGTTTGGTTAAGCATGTTCAAAAAATCTGTGTTGCCGCCCGTGTTCAGTTGATACGTGCGTTCAAGTTTTACCCCCCGTTTATTAAACAGGTCTGTCAGCGCGCGATGCGTAATTGTGGCGCCCAATTGCGCTTTAATGTCGTCACCAATGATCGGAAGATTCTTTTCTTCAAACCGTCCAGCCCAGTCCGCATCGCTTGCAATGAATACCGGAATATTATTGACAAAAGCCATACCGGCTTCCAGGGCGCATTCAGCATAAAGGCGGGAGGCTTCTTCGGAACCTACAGGAAGATAGTTCATTAGAATTTCAGCGCCTGAATTCTGCAAAACAGTAACGATTTCATCTTTTGACGGTTCCGGATGATCAGCAAGCAGAAAGGTCCGTTTGTCAGAATAATCTTGCATGTGTTGAGAGACGCCATCCAAAATTTTACCCATCTTAACAATCGTATCAGTTTTGGGGATATCAGAACAAAATATAGTTGTGCAGTTCGGAGGCGCCAAAATGGCATCACTGACATCCAGCCCAACTTTACGTTTATCAACATCAAATGCGGCAACAACTTCAATGTCCATGGGTCGGAATCCGCCTATTTCCCAGTGCATCAGACCGATAGCATCATCCTGGTTTTTGTCCTTATAATAATGAATTCCCTGGATTAGAGAACTGGCGCAATTACCCATACCTACAATGGCAATTTTAATTTTGTGCATAATCATTTACCTTAAAAAATTTAATGCTGATTGCTGGTTATGTTTGATAGAATGGCGTATTGCAGTACAGCCTCATCATTCTGGCCTTGCGCCCCAAATAATAAACCAAGCTTAAAATCGAACAATAATCTGAAAGGCTATATCATACAATATGAAGAGGATACACAAAAAAATCATTAACTCTGATTTTGCGCATCAATGAATACCCTCGGGACCATATTTATTGCAAAATATTTTGACTTCCACCCTTAATCCGATATATAATCAGAAATAAATGGTGTTTAACATTTTTTTATTATAATTGTTTGGCATCCTTCATTTTCCGGTCTACAATTCGGAGGAGTGCCAAACTTACAGTTTGGCATTCGGTGCCCGCCAATGCTAAACTGTAAGTTTAGCACTCCGGAGAAAAGTGTAAACCACTTTTAGCCTCCTGAAGGATGCCAATTGTTTCTTATGTTTTATCGTATTTTCAGGAGTAACCCAATATGTGCCGTCTATTTGCAGTTACCAGTGAAACGCCACAGTCCCCGATGGTGGCAATTAACGCTTTGGATGTCATGCGCGAAGGCCATGATGGTTCAGGCGTCGGGCTTTTTCTTCGCGATCTGGGTGAACCGTTTGATCAGATGAAAGACAGTCCGATTTTATCAGGAATATTCACGCATGACGGTTTAAAACGTCTGGACACGTATATGATGGAAATCGGTTTTATGACGAAATATAAGATTTCGATCAAAGTGCCCAAAAAACCGCCTCATAATATCCCTCGAAGAGATGTTTATCTGGTGAGGGCTTATGAATACCCGGAGGAATGGGATGAATGGAATAACAATGAAAAGTATGAAAAGTTGCTTGAAGTTCGGCTGGAACTCCGAAAAATGGGGCAGGCGAAAAAAGACATGATTGTTTTTTCATTCTGGCCGGATGTCATCATGATTAAAGAGATCGGCAATCCCATGGATGTGGCGCGCCATCTCATGCTGGATCGCAAAGAACTCAGCGCGCGTCTGATTATGGCGCAGGGACGCCAAAACACCAATTATGACATTAACCTTTATGCTTGCCATCCTTTTTTCATCCAGGGGTTTTGCACGATGACCAATGGTGAAAACACCGCTTTCGTACCGATCAGAGAGTTTTTAATGTCAAGAGGCTATAGCGGTTACATGGGCTATCAATCCGATTCGGAAGTTTTTACGCATATTCTGCACTATGCCGTTGAAAAACTCGGATTGGGTTTGGATGCTTACAAACATGTGATCACACCGTTGAAAAATTCGGATGTCAGGAAACATCCGGACGCCCGTTTTTTAAAACAACTGAAACAAAGCTGCCGCCAGATGATTATTGACGGACCGAATTGCGTGATCGGATCTTTGGCCGACCATACGCTTTTTATGCTTCAGGACCGTAAAAAACTGCGCCCGGGGGTTGTCGGAGGAAAACCGGGGATGTTTGCTTTTTCATCAGAAATATGCGGTTTGGACGCGGCGATTCCGGATCGCGATAAAAGCCGCGATTTTCAACCGATGTATCTCGACACTGTTGTTGTCAAAGCTGATCGCCAGGAGGTTTCCGTATGCCGTCAAACCGACCCATTACGCCTTCTTCATTAAGCATCAAAGACCTGCCGTGGCAGGTCCTGTGGAGTAAGGACAAATGCACGCTGTGCGGGCAATGCACCGCCGTATGCCCGATTCATGCCATTGAAATGGGGGTGTTCCGCAAAAGAGTTGTCAACATCGACTTAAACTCAGTTGCAAAACCTTCAAATGTGCATTCCGTTTTTTACGGTATCCGCCAAAGAACCGAGCCGCCGCATGCTTGTATCGGATGCGCGATGTGCACCCAGGTTTGCCCGAATGATGCGATTATTCCGGTGCGCAATGATGAGGCGGATAAATTGCGGTTTCATATTAACCGCGGCGGGCAGCCGCGCAGCCGCGGCGGAAGACGCAACGAACCGGGCGGTGTCACCGATCGTATCAAATTTATCCGCATCTCCATGTTGACAGACCCCGCTTTGGATGCCGGCCGCCATGAATTTGAACTTTTAACACTCTTGGGAAGAGTTCTGGCACCGGAAAAAAATATTAAATTTATTCGTGAAAACGGATGGATTCCACCTGTGCGCGAAATTTACCCTTTGATCATCGGCGGCATGTCTTTTGGCGCTTTATCTCCCAATATGTGGGAGGGGCTTCAAATGGGCGTTGCCTATCTGAACGAAGAGCTTGGCATGCCGGTGCGAATTTGCACGGGGGAAGGTGGCTGTCCGCCGCGACTTTTGCGCAGTCGTTTTTTGAAATATGTGATATTACAGATCGCCAGCGGTTACTTCGGTTGGGATGAAATCATACGGGCAATTCCCGAAATGAAAGAGGACCCCTGCGCGGTGGAAATCAAATATGGACAGGGCGCCAAGCCCGGCGATGGCGGCTTGCTGATGTGGCATAAGGTCAACAAACTGATTGCCCAAATCCGAGGCGTGCCGTCAGGTGTCAGTCTGCCGAGTCCGCCCACGCATCAGACCAAATATTCAATAGAAGAGTCCGTTGCCAAGATGATCCAATCCATGTATATGGCCTGGGGGTTTCGCGTGCCGGTGTATCCTAAAATTTCCGGTACATCCACTGCGTTGGCCGTTTTAAATAATCTGACGCGCAATCCGTATGCCGCGGGTTTGGCCATTGACGGCGAAGATGGCGGCACCGGAGCGGCCTATAATGTATCTATGGATAATATGGGACATCCCATCGCCAGTAATATACGGGATTGTTATCAAACGCTTACGACGATCGGGCAGCAAAATGAAATTCCACTCTTTGCGGGCGGCGGAATCGGCAAAAATGGCAAGCTAGCCGCCAATGCAGCGGCACTGATCATGCTGGGCGCATCCGGTGTGCAGACCGGAAAATATATTATGCAGGCTGCCGCCGGTTGTCTGGGTTCGGAGTCGGACCGTTGCAATATCTGTAATATCGGACGCTGTCCCAAAGGAATCACATCACAAGACCCGCGCCTGTACCGCCGCTTAGATGTCGAACAGGTGGCAGAACGTATTACCGATATCTTTATCAGTTTTGATACGGAATTAAAGAAAATTGTCGCACCGCTAGGACGTTCAACCTCATTGCCCATCGGTATGTCAGATGCGTTGGGGATTGATGATTTTCATATTGCCGGGCGGTTGGGGATTAAGCATGTGGTTTAAGAGCGATTGAACATTCAACATTCAACATCGAATACTTTAAATTTTGAACCGATGAACACATCTTATCATGTCATTTCAGGAAGAGTCGAAGGGGAGCGTCTGGATTCCCGTATTTTAGAGGAACGGATCCAGGAGGCCATTGCGCGCGGCTATCATCGTCTGATTGTCAAAGCGGCCGGTCAACAGGGAATTGGCGGACGCTTGTGTGAAAAAGGCAATGACCAAATTAGTATCCGCATTGAAGGCCAACCCGGTCAACGCGTAGGAGCAATGGGGTTTCCCAATACGGAAATTGAGATTACAGGTCCGGCGTCTGATGATGTCGGATGGCTGAATGTGGGTGCCCATATTATCGTTCAGGGGCATGCCGGCAACGGTGTGGCCAACGCCATGGCGCAGGGCCGAATTTATATTAATGGCAATATCGGCGCGCGCGGCATGACCATGACCAAGAGCAACCCCCGTTTTGCCCCCCCGGAATTGTGGGTGCTTGGCTCGGCCGGCGATTATTTCGGTGAGTTTATGGCCGGAGGAATCTGTGTTGTCTGCGGCTTTGAACCCCAGGATGACGCCAATGTGCTGGGGTACCGTCCGCTGGTGGGCATGGTTGGCGGTAAAGTTTTTTTCCGCGGCCAGTATCAGGGGTTGGGTCATAATGATGCCAGGCAGATTCCAATCGAAAATGAGGATTGGGTCTGGCTGGAAAATAACCTTCGAAAATTTTTAGAACGTATCGGTCGTCCGGATATTTTCGATCTGTTGGCAGACAAAAACCAATGGCAATTGTTGACGGCTTGTTCGCCTTGGGAAAAAGCGAAACGTCCGCATCGTTCGATGAGAGCCTTCAATAATGAGGTATGGGAAAAAGAACTCGGACGGGGCGGCTTAATCGGCGATCTCACTGACATTGATCGCAGCCCGGTTCCGGTAATTACCACCGGTGTATTGCGCCGTCAGGTGCCGGTTTGGGAAAACCGTAAATATGCCGCGCCGTGTGAAGCCACATGTCCCAGCGGTATTCCGGTGCAGGAGCGTTGGCGCTTGATTCGTGAAGGGCGTATTGATGAAGCTGTTGATCTGGCATTGGCCTACACCCCTTTCCCGGCCACCGTTTGCGGCTATCTCTGCCCCAATCCCTGTATGCAGGCATGCACCCGGCAATCCGCTTTTATGACGCCTGTGGATGTCACTCAATTGGGCAAAGCCAGTATTGATGCCCATCTCCCTGACTTGCCGCCTGACACCGGTAAAAAGATCGCGGTTATCGGCGGCGGTCCGGCAGGCATATCGGTTGCCTGGCAACTGCGGATGAAAGGACATCAGGCGACGATTTTTGATTTTTCACCTGCATCCGAACCGGGCGGCAAGATGTCATCGGTGATTCCCTCTGAACGCATCCCCAAAGAAGTCATCAAAGCTGAGTCCGAGCGAGTGCAACAAGCTCTTTCTTATGTCCATCTGGAAAAAAGCCTCAACGCGGCCGCTATTGCCCCGATCAGAACTGATTTTGATTTTATCGTTCTTGCAATCGGTGCCCAAAAAGCGCGCAAAATGGCTGTTCCGGGACACGAGCGAACCATAACTGCCCTTGATTTTCTACTCAAAGCCAAAGAAGATAAAGTGACTCCCGGTAAACGTGTCGTGATTATCGGCGCCGGCAACGTAGGGTGTGATGTGGCTGTGGAAGCGCACCGTCTGGGCGCTGAAGCAATTACGCTGATTGATATCCAGGAACCGGCCTCGTTTGGCAAAGAACGCCAGGCCGCCGAAGCGATTGGCGCCATATTTCAATGGCCCTGTTTTACGCATGAAATCACAGGGGAAGGGGTTATTCTAAAAGATGGCGAACTTCTCAATGCCGATACAGTGGTGGTGTCAATCGGTGATGCGCCGGATTTACAGTTTCTTCCTGATACAATTGCAACCGAACACGGCTTTGTAAAGGTCAATGAACTCTGCCAAACCTCAGACCCCCAATTTTTTGCCATCGGCGATGTGGTAAAATTAGGGCTGATAACCGACGCCATCGGACAAGGCCGTCAAGCCGCCAATGCAATCTGTGATATGCTGGATGGCAAACGTCCCACCAATTTAAGCCGCCCAATGATCGACATCAACCGGATCACATTGGAATATTTCGATCCGCGCACCGTCGAATTCACCGACACCGATGATTGCGGCGCCCAATGCGCCTCGTGTGGCATCTGCCGCGACTGCGAAATATGCGTGGCCGCGTGCCCCCAAACGGCGATCAGCCGAAAGGAAAATGCGGATAGTTCTTTTGAATATGTCGTCAATGATGACCGCTGCATTGCCTGTGGTTTTTGCGCCCAGGCATGTCCTTGCGGCATCTGGAATTTGGTGGAGAATGACCCGATTGAATAATGTGTGTAATTCAAGACTGTCGGTTAATGAACTGATGTGGCTGGGTTGAGGAACGAAACCCAGCATTTTTAACGAAGGATAGCCCTTCATTTTTGGAACAAGCTGGGTTTCGTTCCTCAACCCAGCCTACGCGCT
>JAOZRC010000294.1 GCA_029940345.1 Desulfobacterales bacterium | reverse complement strand
TTTTGACATCGGATGGGGAAAGAATACTGTTTCCGGCGATAATATAACCATCGCCGGTTATACGGATGTCGGATAATGTGTGAACCGTGTCTTCTTCACCAAAAGCATATTGCCATAACGGATCGCCAATGGCATTTATTTGAAACAGCAAAATATTGGTAAAGCCTGCTCCGAATGATTGTGTAGATGCCGCTATGATATAAGTACCATCAATCTTCTGACGGATAACAGGCTCCGATTCAAACTTATTGCCACCATAGCTCTTTTGCCAGGCAATCGTTCCGTCATCATTAAGCTTCAATACAAGGATGTCGCTGTCGTTATCAGGGTCTGTAACAAAAGAATCGGAGGAGCATGCCATGATATAGCCGCCGTCAGAGGTCGGTTCGATGAAAGGATTTTTTTCAAAACCGGACCCGCCATACGTTTTCTGCCAAGCCACATTACCGTTATTATCCAGTTTCAACACCCAGATATCGGTTTTGCCTGCGCCGAAAGAGGCCGTTTGGGCGCACAGAATGAAGCCGTCGCCGGTGGGATATATAACGGGATCGGACTCAGGAGCCAAACTGCCGTAAATTTTCTGCCAATCAAGGGTGCCATTGCCAAACAGTTTAAACACCGCGATATTCTTATTCCCGTCGTCTGAGGTAACTACGCCGGCAACAATATAACTGCCGTCAGAGGTCTGATGAACGGAATTGGCCCTATCGAAACCGGAGCCGCCAATAGCCCTTTGCCATTCGACCTTGCCGACGCTATCCAGTTTCAGCAGCCAAATATCATGGCCGCCAGCTCCGAATGATTCTGTCTGCCCCACAGCAATGACACCACCGTCAGCGGTGATCTCCGCAGCAGCCATTTTTTCATGGCCGAATCCGCCGTAAGCCGCGGCGAAAGGGTCGGCGGCAGAAACAGGCATAGACATAAAAAATGTTGTGATGAAAACGAAAAACAGGATTTCAACAAAGTGCATCCGGGGTTTGATGTTGTGCGGCATTTTTAATCCTCCTTGCGGTCAATAAAGGTTGAGCAATTATTTTTGAAAATGCGGATTGCATCAAATTGGCGTTAATTAATTTTCCCAAAAATCTGGCAATGCATTAGGCTTTGTATTAATAACGCAATAATCAGGAAAATCAAAGTCATCGGCCAGTCTGTATTTAGCGTGATTCCACACGGAAAGGGTAGGGGCAGGGAATAGCAGAGGAAGAAGTGAAATATCAAGATAGAGTGAGTTTCGGCAACCCTGCCGCCGTATCCTAATGAACAGAATTTACGGCCAGTGGCTTTGCAGTCCTATTTTTTCAAATAGTTTGCCCTTTTCATATATCACTATTAATAGTAACGAAACTTAATTGTCAAGTTTATTTCGTTATTAAATACTTAACATCCTTCATATCACCTTTAAAATCGGTTCGCCCGGCACCCTAAAAAGCAAAAATAGGCAAATAAAGGAAATGCGCCGAGTAGCCAAGTGTGTCATTGTATGTCGTTTTTATGCCGCAATGCTAATTGTTCGTTACGAGGCGGAGCCTCGTAACGAGCGGAAGTGTCCCAGCTTATGTTGGTAGCCCGGTGTTGCACTTAAAACAAGTCCCACCGGATCTGAAAACAAACCCCTTCATCCTGAAGATCGCGGCTGATATTTTCCATAGATTGAAACCCGTAGCCGTAATAGACATGCGCATGCAGTCCGGGAAACGGGTCCCAACGCAAGCCTGCGCCCAAACTGTAAATGGCATCCGGATCTGTATCCCGTTTTTCGACATCTTCAGCCCACCCGAAATCAAAAAACGGGGCAAAAATCAGTTGTCCTTCAGGCCCTTGGCTAAAGCCCGGAATCGACACGCGTCCCAAAGGGATGCGTAATTCGGCGGATGCGACCAGGGCGTTGTCTTTGACCAGTTGGTTCTTGCGGTAGCCGCGTACACTGTCCGCGCCACCGACAGAAAATTTTTCCATGGGCAGCAGCGGGTCGGCTGACAATTGCAAATCGGTGCGCAGAATCAGTTGACTGTTCCAGAGATTTTCCAGATGCCTGGCCCATCGGATTTGGCCGAGCCAGACAAAAAATTCACCATCCGGACCGGTAGGGTTTTGGGTGGCGTTCAGGGCATTGACACCGATACCGAATATTGAGCGCACAGCCAGCACCTGGGCCGAATTCAGGTCCAGCCATTCTTGCGCAAAGCGTATCACCGTCACATCGGCTTCCCCATCAATCACCCCCGGAGAAAAAGAAAAACGCCGGTCCAGCAAGGATGTCATGGTATGTCGTTTTTCCGCCGCAATCTCCAGTTTCAGCTCCCGCCCCGGTGTTTTTATAAAGGGACGACTCAGACTGAGGCCGTAATCCTCCGCCTCACTGGCAATATCCAGTTCATCAAAGGGCTTTTCAACCACTTGGGCGCTGTTTTTCTTATATTTCAGATTGAGCGTCAAATCCCGGGCTGTGATGGGTATACTGTAAAACGCATTGATTTCTTTCAAGCCCTGGGTGAAATCGAGACCGACATGCAGGGAATCGCCCCATCCGGTAACATTCAAATACGCCGTATCGGCTTGCAATTGGCAACCTCCCACACTGGGAGAACGATCGTTGTCAAATTGAAACCCCAGGCGGTAAGGTCGCGCTTCTTTGACATTGACATATAAAAGGGCCACACCCGGATGATCTCCGGGTTTTAATTCAGCCGTCATTCGCCGAATCAATACGTTTTCATGCAGTATCCGGATCTGTTCCTGCAAAGCGTAAACATTCAGCGGCGGCCCGGCGCCTGATGCAATTCTCTTTTTAAGATATGTTTCAGAAAGACGCTTCAGACCGGTTATGATAATATCGTTAAGCTGACCTTCGATGATGCGGATAACAACCACCCCGTTTTTATCGGGCGGCCCCGGAATCGCGGCACCCGAATTGATATAACCTTTGCTGACATAAAACAGGGTCAGTTCATGGCGCAGTTTCCCTGCGATTGCCGGCGTCAATTCGCAATTCAGATACGGATCGGTCAATTTTAACAACGTAGCGGCAGAATAAACAGTGTTGCCGACCATTTTAAACTGGCGTACCTGGTTATTCTTAGGCGTATGGATAGGAGGCAGGCGAAAATCGGAAGACCGCACGGTAACGACTCCCAACGGCCCCAAGAGTATGAACAAAATCCCTAACAGGCTGACTTTTATTTTTGTGGCAGCGATCATGTCAATCCGTATAACGCAGATTGTAAGAGTCGTCAATTAATGACTTTTATAGTTGCCTTTTGGTTAGGTTTTTGCGAAGTATAGACGTTCAGATAATCAATGTCACTGCGTTATCGGTCGGAGATATACTATGGTGTATGCCTGATCTCAGCTTTTGGCCTCCCTCTGGCCTTGTGACATTAATTATCTGAAAGTCTATAACCGAATATGGAAGAATTATTGAAAAGCGACCATTTAAAACATTAAGAGGAACAGCTTTCCGCCATACATTGGTGAACCGATGAAATTGTTAAAAATTATATCAAATCTTTTCTTTTGCATTATCATTTTAACGTGTTTTCAAAAAACCGGTCTGGCGGAAATCAGCAACGCTGACAATCTGATAAAGCAGGGGCGTCAGGCGTATGATAACGGTCAGTTTGCCCAAGCGGTGCGGCAATGGAAAACCGCAGCCGTTATTTATGGCACTGGCAAACAAGCTGCTGCGCAGATTGATGCGCTGTGTCTGCTGGCCCGCGCCTATCAATCCCTGGGACAGTATCCGGCAGCGCTTGAATCCCTGGATGCGGCATCAGAACTGGCGCAAAAAATCAAAGATGAACGGCGTGAAGCTGACGTGATGGCAGAATTAGGCCGTATTTTCATTTATATCGGGGACTTGAATCAGGCGCGCTATTATCTGAAAAATGCGCTTAAATACTTCAAAGCGCACCATCTGACGAGCCAATCCGCTGCCGTTTTAAATAATTTGGGGAATTTATCTGCCACTGGGAAGCGTTATGACAGGGCGGAACAGCATTTCAAACAATGCCTTGGCCTGGCAGCACAGGCGCCACAAAACGGATTAGCAGCCCGGGCGAGCCTGAATCTGGCCCGTCTTTACTGTGATACGGAAAAATACGATCAGGCGCTGCCGCTTTTAGAAAGCGTCTGGCGAACGCTCCGAACCTTGGATGACACCCATGCCAAAGCGTATAGCCTGATCTCATTGGCACAGCTTTTTGATCGCATCCGACAATCTGAAAAACAGGCTGCCAAAAAATACCTTCAAAAAGTTTATCAAACCCTCAAAGCCGCCGAAACAACTGCTTTGAAGATAGGAGATATTCGTGCCAATTCGTATGCCCTTGGTTATATGGGAGCGCTTTATGAATCCCAGCAGCGTCATGAAGAAGCGCTGCATCTCACCCGGCAGGCCGTTATAGCCATTCAGTCGGTGAATGCACCGGAAAGCCTTTTCCGATGGCAGTGGCAATCCGGCCGCCTGTACACATCGCTGGGAGAGTCAGAAAAGGCCATTGCCGCGTACCGACGCGCCGTTCACACCTTGCAAGCTGTTCGTGATGATTTGGCAACGCCGTGTCGCACCTGCATTTACCGTTCTTTCCTGCAATTTGCAGCTCCCGTGTATCTGGAATTGGCGGATTTGCTGCTGCGACGCAGCAGTGTCGCCACAGACCCTCAAAAAAGCCGTGCTGATTTGTCAGATGCCCGTAACGTTATGGAGCAGTTGAAAATCATGGAGCTTCAAGATTATTTCAAGGACGAATGCGTCACCGCGCTGCAAGCCAAGGAAACTGTTTTGGAACAGGTTAGCCCTGACACCGCCGTGGTGTATCCGATTCGCTTTAAGGGGCGTCTTGAATTGTTAGTCAGTTTTGACAACGAACTGAAACGCTATACGGTTCCGGTCGGTTCCGCCCAACTGAAAGCCGCCGCCGACGCCTTACGCGTCAATCTCGAACGACCGCGCAGTATGAAATATCGCCACTATGCCAGGCAACTGTACCGTTGGTTAATTCTTCCTTTTGAAGAAGAGCTTAACAGCCGCCAAATCGATACGCTGGTGTTCGTTCCCGACGGTCCGTTGCGCACCATCCCCATGGCCGCACTGTATGATTCAAAGACCAAACAATTTTTAATCCAGAAATATGCGCTCGCAACGACGCCGAGTCTGACGCTTACAGCGTCGAGTCCGCTTCCTGCTGGAAAAGGCCGTATGCTGCTTAACGGACTCACCGTATCCGTACAGGGATTTGCGGCGCTGCCCAATATCTCGTCCGAACTGACCGATATTGGTAAAATATTTGACAGCACGGTTTTATTAAATCAGGATTTCACCATCTCGAATATGGAAAAAACGCATTTGAAAAACGTTTACACATTCGTTCATATCGCCACTCATGGCCAATTTCACAGCAATTCGGCCAAGACCTTTCTTCTGACCTATGATCAAAAACTCGGTATGGATGACCTGCAACGGATTACAGAGTTAGGCCGTTTTCGTGAACAACCGGTAGAGCTGCTTACGTTGAGCGCTTGTCAGACTGCCGTGGGTGATGAACGCGCGGCTTTAGGGCTTGCCGGTGTGGCCGTAAAAGGCGGAGCGCGCAGCGCGTTGGCCAGTTTGTGGTTTATTAACGATAAAGCTTCTTCAATGCTGGTCACAGCGTTTTATCGTGAGCTCCGAAAAGGATCATTTTCTAAGGCCAAGGCGCTACAAAAGGCGCAACTCACCCTGTTAAAAGACCGTCGAAACCGTCATCCGGCCTATTGGGCCGCATTTTTGTTGATTGGCAACTGGATTTAACGAATTCAATGTTGAAAGTGCATACATTTGTACGTAACCGTTCACTCCCCCTACGTGTAAGCTGACGCGGGACAGCTTCCCGCGCCACACCCTCACGCACGGTTGCGATCATGTAGAGCGGAAAGCGTTCTGCTCAGGGGTATGATTGTAAGGTTCAGCTTTGGCTGTCGCAAGCCATATCTGAATTTATGTATCTAAATCGGTTTACGCCCGGCTTTACGGATCGCCACACGCGCCAAAAGCAAAAGGGAATCGAAATAGGGGACGGAAACATCGTGTTGGCCTAATGCAAGGGGAATCTCCGTACAACCGCCAATAATGCCTTGGGCTCCTTGTTTTACCAGGTAGTCAGCGGTTGCAGCCAGTTCGGCTGTAATTTCCTTCCGCTGTTGAACGGATCGGACACTTTTAATCGCGTAAATCGCTTCCATTACGCGCGCCTGCATTTCGGGAGGACAAATGCTGATTTCAAGACCGTCTGAATTTAATCGTTTTTGAAAAATACCGCTTTGGATTGTACCACTGGTCCCCATCAAACCGATCCGTTTGATATGAGGATAGTGCTGATTGATATTTTCAGCCACAACGTCCAAAATTGAAAGAACCGGCAGCTTGGCTTCCTGTTTAAGCGGCTTTTCATAATAATGAGCAGTGACACAAGGGATAATGATAAAATCAGCGCCGGCTTTTTCAAGCGAGCGGCATCCCTGCACCAAAACCGGCAACGGTGAAGGACCGCCTTCCAGCACGGCCAGGGTGCGATCAGGTATTTTGGGATTGTTGGCAATGATAATTTGAAGGTGATCCTGGTCTTTATTTGCAGGTGTGTTTTCAAGAATTTTGGCAAAACAGTTCAGTGTCGCTTCCGGCCCCATACCGCCCAGAATACCGATAATACGTTCTTGCATGGTTTGTTTCCTCAATCAGTTAACTGTTAAAAAATAAAAGATATTTGGCATCCTTCATAATAGCCCAAAAGCAGTTTACACTTTCAGGGGAGTGGGGGGGCCC
>JAOZRC010000967.1 GCA_029940345.1 Desulfobacterales bacterium | reverse complement strand
GCTTGGCTTGCATGGTTTTCCCGGGAACAGGCGGAATGCCGCTGACAATCAGTCTTGTCGGCTCTCCTGCCGTATGAGAGTCAATCGTCACAATACGATCAGGAAAGCGTTTTTTTATTATTTTCAGGTTCACCATCGGATGATAACCTTTCGTTTGCCCCATTTGCGAGCCGCCGCTATATCATTGCCCATATAAATATCAATCTTGTGGCGCCAGCGTTTATGCATTTTATCAAGCACGGTGTATTCACCGTCCAGACCTTGGATTGTCACTTTGGTTCCACGGTTCAAGCCCATTTCAATCAGGTCTCTTGAAACCGCAATGACTTTCATTCCGGGTTTCAGCGTGTCGCCCCAAGCGGTCAGATATGGCTCGGCGTCAGTCTGATTCTTTATCGAATTATAGGCCCTGGCGGTTACTTCCAATGCGTGTTTCGATTGGTGTTTTTCTTCTTTTTGAGCGCATGATATAACAAATAAAGTTGCGAAAACGATTACTGATAAAAGGAATAAAAAAATAATTTTGCCAATTTTCAAGTAACGCATATTAATTATTCCGCGGGTAAAAGATGACAATGCTGCGGGGATGCCTGCACATAGACGGTCTCTCCGATTTCGTAGATTTGGGTTCGCATCATACTGATGGCATGCACCTCCTGACCCTCGCCAAGGTCTATAAAATAACTGACCTCGCCGCCCATATAACTGCGATCGGTAATGCGGCCTTTAAACAGGTTTCTTGCATCGGCAGAGTTAAGTTCACTTTCGGGAAAAATTTCGTATTTTTGGGCGCGAATCACCACTTCCACGCGGTCGCCTTCTTTCCAGCCATTTTTCTGCAGCGCCCACAGGGTATTACCGGCATCAAGATGAACTTCGACCAAATCGTCTTCAAAGCCGGCAACCATGCCGGCGGTAAAATTGGAATGCCCCAGGAAATCGGCCACAAAATGGTTAGACGGACGATTGTAAACCACATCGGGCGTTCCTTCCTGGAGCTTGCGCCCATCTTTCATCACCACGATTTTATCCGACATGCTCAACGCTTCACGCTGGTCGTGCGTGACAAAAATCGTGGTCACGCCTAACATTTGCTGCAAATTGTCAACCTCACGACGCATCTCCTCGCGCAGATTTTCATCCAAAGCGGAAAGCGGTTCATCCATGAGGAGAACATCCGGCTCAATTACAATCGCCCGCGCCATGGCGATACGCTGTTGTTGTCCTCCGGACAGTTGCGATGGCATTCGCTTTTCGACGCCCGGAAGCCGAACCATTTCCAAAGCCCGCACCACTTTTTCAGTTATGTCCTGCTTGGGGATATCGCGGTATTTTAGCCCAAAGGCGACATTGTCAAAAATATTTTTGTGTGGGAAAAGGGCATAATTTTGAAAAATCATCCCCAGATTGCGTTGGTGAACCGGAACGTCATTGATCCGTTTGTCTTTGATATAGATATCGCCCTCGGTGGGCGTCTCCAGTCCGGCAACCATTCGCAGCAGTGTGGTTTTACCGCATCCGGAAGGACCCAACAAGGTTACCAGTTCACCCTCATTGATCTCCAAATCGGTTTTTTCAACGGCCACAACTTTGCCGAATTTTTTCATCACGCCTTTAAAACGAACCATGGGAGGAGTTTTTTCTACATTCAAGGCAATACCTCTGTATTTATATTTGAACAATCGAATAACGAACAGCCAAATGACGAGTTACGAATTTTTTTCGTCATTCGTCATTGCGTGTTCGTTATTCGATTATTTGCTCTGGTTCCAACGCCGGAGCGTTGGAACGAGAAAAAACTGAAAATCACGCGCCGGCCTTAACGCGGTCCCATTTTTCGGCCCATTTGATCTGATT
>JAOZRC010000293.1:5809-6823 GCA_029940345.1 Desulfobacterales bacterium | reverse complement strand
AGTGCTGAACCAAAGGTTTCGCAAAGGCCATCGAAAAATGCTAAACCTTTGGTTCAGCACTCCTTCGAATTGTCAACTGGAAAATGAAGGTTGCCTTCATAGGGTTACAAAACGGTTTCAAACAATGCTGTGAGCAAACCCGATATTTTTATAACACCTTAAAATTTCAATCTTTATTCTGATTTACGCTTTTCTGATTTACGCTTTTCCCGCTCTTTCAATTCTTTGGCCACTTTTTTATTGTGAGCCTCCACCTGGGCATCATGTGTTTTCCTTTTTTCTTCATAGCGCTTGACCTTTTCTTTATAATTTTCTCTTTCCTTATTCGTCAGGCTGCCTTTCTTTTTTTCTAACTCTTTTCTTTCTTCCTGCAATGCTTTTAGTTCTTCTTGCAACTCTTTGCGCGTCTCAAACAGATTGGTTTGATCGTCAGGTTGGTCTTTGCCTTTTTTAGATTGATTCTCGTCAGATGGTTTCGTATCATCAACCTTTGCACCTTCGTCTTTATCTGATGGCGATTCGCTCGGTGTTGCGGAAGGGTTGTCATAAGTGGGAATACCTTCGATATCCTTGCGCTGCTCCGTGGGAACCTTGCTGTAATCATCAGTGAAAACCGTATTGCCATTTTTATCAATGTATTTATACATATCCGCAGATACAGGTGTTGCAAACAGCATCACTATCAAAATAATTATCCATTTACCGTTATCCATCCGTGCCTCCTTTTTTTGATTTAATAATGTGTATTTTTGCTTTTTACTTAAATACATGATTACTGATCTAATGCTTTCCTGTCAACTTAAAAGTGTGTAATTTACGACCGTCGGTTAGTGTGATAGCAACCATTTTTTATCCTTTCCTTTACAAAAACAACAAATGTTGATACTAAAAGCTAATATTTTAGGTATCCGTACAAAAAAGCTGTCCCTGATAGTTGTAAGCCAATAAGGAATGGGGGACAAAATAATTTACCCATTTTCAGAAGAGGAGTGCAAACCACAGTTTGCGTCACAA
>JAOZRC010000293.1:0-5799 GCA_029940345.1 Desulfobacterales bacterium | reverse complement strand
TGTTTGCACTCCGGAATGGGTAAGTTATTTCGTCCCCGTTCCTAACTTCTTCATCCGGAGTTTGAGATGCAACTTGTGGGTGTTACTTGGAAAAAACCAAAATTGGAATATTGAATCCTTTATTGCTATGAAAACAAGTTATCGAATCATATCCGGCATCGCCTTACTTTTTTTGTTAAGTTGTGGTCCCAAAATAGTTGTTACATCCACAACACCCATACCGATTGAACCGCCTGACACCTATCAAATGAACAAACAGGGGGAAGCGCTTTTCGCTGATGCGGAACAATTTTTTGACAATCAAGCGTATTCCCAAGCATTGATTTTATATCGCAAATACCTTGCGGACTTTCCCAACGGTGCCAAAGCGGCTTTGGCATTACTGCAAATGGGTTCGATTTACAAGACCATGGGGGACAGCGCCAGGGCGCTCAGAAGTTTTGAACAATTAATCACCACTTACTCTGACAGCCCCTTGGTATCTGAGGTGATGATCCGACGTTTGACTATCCTCTATCAAAAAGCACAATATCAGGAAATCATTGATCAGGCAGAGGTTGTTCTGGCACGTGATATCACGACAAATCAGCGGATTCGTCTTTATGTTCTTTTAGGAAACACCTATACGGCGATCGGGTATCTTCAAGACGCGATTTACTATTATGGCCAGGCGACAGACTTGGCCCAAGGAGAGGCCAGGAAAAAAATCGTCGTTAAGTTAAAAGAAGCGCTGCGGCAATTGAGTTCGGATGATATGGCTATCTTATTGCCCCGTCTTCAAGATAATATTGCGGGCGGCTATCTTTTGTTTCAACTGGGAAAGAATCAGGTGAATGAAGGACGCTATGAACAAGCGATTGATATCATTTCCACCCTGATCCAAAGATTTCCTAACCATGAGCATTCCGCCGAAGCCCGGAAAGTGTTGGAGGAAATTAAAAACAAACCTGCTTATGAGCGTTACACGGTCGGCTGTTTACTTCCGTTGAGTGGCCGGTATAAATTATACGGTCAAAAAGCGCTAAACGGCGTTCAACTTGCTTTGGAGCAGTCCGCCATCCAAAGGCCTGACCTGAAAATTCGGATCATTATCAAAGACACCGGTTCTGATTCGGAACAAACGGTCCGTGCCGTGCGGGAGCTTGTCAAGCAGGGGGCCGCAGCCATTATCGGCCCCATTGTTGCTGCCGAAGCCGCCGCAATCGAAGCGCAGGCCGCGGGTATTCCGATTATTGCGTTGACTCAGAAAAAACAAATTCCGTCAATCGGTGACTGGGTTTTCCGAAATTTCATCACCCCGCAAATGCAAGCGAAAAGTTTGGTGTCCTTCGCACTAAATACGCTCCGGGTGAAACGCTTCGCCATTCTCTATCCCAATGAAAATTACGGCAGCACCTTTATGAACCTTTTTTGGGATGAATTAAATGCTCAAGGCGGGCGGGTTGTGGGTGTTGAAGCCTATCAGACCGATCAGACCGACTTTACCGGCCCGATAAAAAAACTGGCGGAAGGCCGCTATAAAGTTCCGGAATACCTTGAAGAAAAGCCATCTGGCAATTTTACGCCAATTAAGGAAGGATGGGAAGATGGCGTTGAAGTCGCTGAATTGATTCCCCCATTTGGTTTTGAAGCTATTTTTATTCCCGATGCACCTAAAAAGGTAGGGCTTATCTTACCTCAATTGGCCTATCATGATATTGAAAACGTCTATCTGATTGGCACCAATTTGTGGCATTCGGACGCTTTAATCCGCAGGGCGCAACGATACGCGCAGGGTGCCATTTGTGTAACGGGTTTCTTTGCTGAAAGCGATTCAAGCAACGTCCGAAACTTTGCGGGACAATATGAAGATACATTTCAGGCCACACCCGATTTTATGGCCGCCATATCTTATGACACCGCTATGATTTTGTTCCATATCATAAGCCGTCCCAATCTTATCTATCGAAGCTCGATTAAATACGGTTTGATGAATCTCAACGCTTTTCAAGGCGTGACCGGATCAACCTCATTTGATGATACCGGCGAAGTGCATAAACAGTTGTTTATACTTCAGCTTAAGCAAAATCGTTTTGTTGAGGTCACCGCTGATCCGTATTCTGGCCAGCCATGATTGCTTATAACGCTTATCGAATTTTTACGACACTTTTATTCCCCGCATTTGTTCCCCTGTTTTGGCTTTATTCGCGCCAGACCGGTCGATTCCGCCAAAGTTTCAGCCAAATGCTCGGTGTGCGTTCAAGTTGCATGCCACCTATTCCTCCCGGTCGGCCGCGCGTATGGATTCATGCGGTTTCGGTGGGTGAAGTCGGCGTTGCCTTTGCAATCATTGAAGCGTTACGTAAAATTTTACCCGGAGCCGCCTTTATCCTCTCTGTTACAACGGAACACGGTCATGCCTACGCCGTCAACCGAATTAAAACGAATAATTGGAAACATAAAATCACTTACGTTTTTGCGCCGCTTGATTTCCCAGGGTGTGTCCGCAGAACATTAGCCGCCCTTCAACCGGATATCCTCGCTTGTTTGGAAACTGAAATATGGCCGAACCTACTGATTGAAGCACATAAACAGGGCGTGCGCACCGCTTTGATTAATGGCCGTATCTCGGTGCGTTCAATTCACAGTTATATAAAAATGCGCCCATTAATCCAAAGCGTGTTACAACGGATTGATCATTTTAGCATGATCGGAGAAGAAGATCGACAGCGTATTCAGCTACTCGGTGCGCCTCCTGAACGAATAGCGGTCTGTGGCAATGCCAAATACGATCTTTTGCTCGGTCAAGCGGATAAATCAATTGTGAATCAAATGCGGCGGCTTTATAATTTACATAAGAATCAGCCAGTTTTCATCACCGGTAGTGTTCGTCGTCCGGAAGAAAAAGCAATACTTGACGCTTACCGCGAAATCGTACGCATTGTTCCGGTAACGGTTTTAATCATCGCTCCCCGGCATCGGGAAAGAACAGCACATATCGCTCGTATGGTGATTGAAAAAGGGTTTGAATGCCAGCTTAGAACCGAATTTGATTCTCCTGATCAGGTTCGCCATGCGCCTGTTGTGGTTATTGACACCATTGGTGAATTGTTGGCAACGTATAGCATCGCTTCGGCAGTTTTTTGCGGCGGTAGTTTGGCTCCATTGGGAGGACAAAATATTCTCGAACCGGCTGTATGGGGAAAACCTGTTCTTTATGGGCCTTCGATGGAAGATTTTAGTGACGCCAAAGCCTTATTGGAACAAACTGGCGGCAGCATTGAAGTTAAAAATAGCCGTGAACTCGCTCAAAAAGTGATTTTCTTGCTAACCCATCCTGACGAGGCTGCGGTTATCGGACAAAAGGCGCTGGAAGCGGTCTTACTGAATAAGGGGGCCTCCGCTAAACATGCCGCCGCAATAAAAAGCCTATTGAAAAAATGAACATTGAACGTTGAATGTTCGGTATTGGGCATTTGTTTTTCATTCGATGTTGAATGTTGTACGTTCGATGTTCATCTTTATCAGTTCATTCATCTTTATCAAATAAGGAGGCAAGATGAAAAAATTTATCAGTTTGATTGTTGTTTTAGTTTTTATCACAGGATGCGCCGGAACCGCAGATCGTCGCCGGACCGAATCGGAGGGAGCGCAAGGCGGGGCGCTTATCGGTTATTTTGTCGGTTCGTTGGTCGGTCAGTTTTTAGACGGTGATGAAGGTGCCGCTTTAGGAGCCCTCTTGGGTACCGCCTTGGGCGGAATTGCGGGTTATGCTTATGGAAATCATGTGGCCAATAAAAAGGAGGAATACGCGAATACCGAGGATTACTTAAATGCCTGCATCGCTTCCGCCCAAAAAGTCAATTTGGAGACGCAGCAATACAATGCCAAGCTGATCAACGAAGTAAGAGGCTTGAATGATGAAGCTGACCGTATGATGGCGCAGTATCATCGCAAGGAAATTCGAAAAGCGGAACTGCATCGCAAAAGCCGGGAAGTGCAGGCACGGTTTGCCGAAGCCCAGGGACAACTCCGTAAAACCAATAATGAAATCGTCCTCCAAAAAAGCGTACTGGAGCGTGAACGCGCCAATGTCCCCGCTGATGCGGCCAAATTAGACCACGAAATCAGTAAACTACAGCAATCCGCCGATGAATTGGAAAACCATACCCGCGCATTAGCGGCCATTAATCAACAACTGAGGTTATAACTTACATTCCGCTTTGGTAAACAGCAGCTTAAATACAAAATCAAGTTTGGGGGTTAGTAAGTTATCCATATTACATACTATAAAACCCGGATGGGAAAATTACAAAGTTTTTCGCAGTACTGACGCACATATTTTTTTCGACTTATGGCCTTCAAAACAGTGTAGCTAGCGTAGAACAAATTGTCAATTTGTCGGCATCCTTCATTGTGAACCGAAAGTGGTTTAAACTTTCCTCTCTGAACTACAAGGATTAAATTTAGTAAGGATTTTACAATTACGGCTTCGATCTTTCGATTGAATTGAAGCGCTGCTATGACAGGGTTGAGTTGTTATTGGTATATGGCCTGAACCTAACGTTAATCACGGTCTTAATCCTTATTAAACCAAATCCTTGTAGTTCCGGAAAAGTGTAAACCGCGGCTACCAACATAAGGCGGGACAGTTTAAAAATCGGGTTTCTCGGTCATTGTAACTCCCGTAGCTTTTCATCGCTTCAGAAACCCGATTTTTGTCCCACATTAAGTTGGTAGCCTAAACCGCCAAATGAAGGTTGCCAATTTGCCCTACATAATTTCGGAAAAAGTGTAAACTACTACTGCTCTGTTTGGGTCATTTTATAATCACCGTTATTTAGCTGATATTGGTTATATGGATTTGTTCATTCAACGTCCAGAAGTCATAAATAATGCCAACCAGCAAGAGGCCGCCGGTTAAGAAATAGACAATTATAGTGATCCATTTACCCATATATAAGAGCAATCGGGGACATAATGCCTGTTAAATTTGCAATTGCCATAATACACAGCAAATAGGTATGATGTCCCCCGATTGCAGCAACTGCATCTGGCCCACCGCTTTAACCACACCCCCATTGTCTCAAACCAATTTTTCATTTATGGCAGCATCATTCGTAAGTGGTGGGCAAAGACCGATTATCTTAACAGCATTTGTGGGGTTGCCATCTTGTTTGTCAATAAATATCAATTAAATTATGATTTTGCCCACTCTACCTATCTGCAAATTCTGATTCAGACGTTTTTCAAATTCCGCTTGAAAAGGAAAATATTGAAAAAGGTGGCATCCTTAATTTTTCGGCGATTCGTCACCGCCGAAGAAGATACACAACCACCCTCCGCTATTTCATATCTATTTCTATATAATCCATTTTTGTATAATGCCCTGTCCACCAACCGACTGTATGTATACAAATCTTAATATATTCCTTTTCCAAGGGTTGTATTATTTCTGATACGGTAGCACCATTTACCTTATAAGTGGCCAATACTGTCGTTGTTTGAAATACTGATCATAGCAGTTTTAGCATCGCCGGAAGTGGGACTGAAGCGCACCGTGAAAGTGGTCGTTTCACCCGGTTGTACTGTCGATGCGGGATCAGCCTGAATATTGAACTGATTGGCATCGACGCCTTCGATGGTGAGCGGCGTCGTCAGCGTCAAATCGGCGGTTCCGGTGTTTTCAATCGTGAAAATCACATCTGTATCGCTTCCCACCGCTTGGCTGTCAAAATTATAACTTCCGCTATCCGGTATATCGGTAGCAGCCTGTTTCAGATTCATTTCCGGCACGGAAATGGTTGACCCCTCACCGTT
>JAOZRC010000966.1 GCA_029940345.1 Desulfobacterales bacterium | reverse complement strand
ATAAGGAACCGATAATCAAAACGCGCAATCGGATAGAAAGTCGTAAGGCCGAGATATTTATATCGCCTTTTTTCTATTTGTCATTATTTGGCACTAAAATTTAATACACCCTAAGATACCACAACACCGCTCAAACAACAATCATTTTCCTTGCTTGACAGGTATACGCCCTTACTTTATAGGTGAAATTTAAATGAAAATATTAACACCATTTTTCAGTATGACTGGAAATAATATCTAAAAACAGAAGCGATTGTGATGGAAACTGCAAAAAAAACAAAGCCGCGTAAATACGTTCTAATCCGAATCATTATCTGCCTGTCAGTGATCTTAGCAGGCGTGTTCGGTATGAAAATGTTGTCGAAATTGAAAAAACCGCCGGCCGAAACCCAAGTGGAAGAACGGCCCTTGCGTGTAGAGACGCTGACGGCTGTGAAAAAAGACGCCCCGGTCGTGATTTCCGGTTACGGTGAAATGCGCGTATTAAATACGTTTGCTATCTCTCCAGAGATTGCCGGTAAAATTGTCGCTGTGCATCCCCTGTTGGAAATCGGCGAAACCATTCCGAAGGGTGAACTGCTTTTCAAAATCGATTCCCGTGATTATGCCGCTTATTATAAGGAGGCGCAAGCATCGGCAGATCGTGCTAAAATAGCGATTCAAAGACTGGAAAAGCAATACGAGATTGATAAACAGCGCATCAAAACGTTAAAACGCAACCGCAGTCTGGCCGAAAGGGAATTCAAACGCCTGCAAAAACTGCTTGATGAAAATCAGGTGGGTACGCGCTCCCGCGTTGACGCCGCCGAACAAGCGCTGAATTCCGCCATTGACCGCTACGATCTGATGGCTCTGACGCTGGCTTTATATCCGATTCAGATTAGTGAGGCGCGCACCAGCCTTGTAGCGGCGCGGGCGCAATCAGAAATCGCCGACATACGCTTACAACGTTGCGAGGTGTACGCATCCTTTGACGGACGCGTTAAAGCGGTGACGCTGGAAGCGGGCCAATATGTCATGCCGGGCCAAAATGTCATCACTTTGGCCGATGACGCCTTGTTGGAAATTCATGTTCCGCTAGACAGCCGGGACGTCCGCCAATGGCTTCGTTTTGATGATAATCCGTCTTTGGCAAAAACGGCCTGGTTTGCCCATCCGGAACCGGTTGTTTGCAAAATTCGATGGACCGAGGATCGGGAGGGTCATTCCTGGGAGGGCCAGCTTAACCGCGTGGTAAAATTTGATAAGCTGACCCGAACGCTCACGGTGGCGATTCGCGTAGCGGCCGCCGACGCTTTGGCTGACGATCCGCGCAAATTGCCCCTGGTGGAAGGCATGTTCTGCATAGTGGAAATACCGGGGCGCACCCTGCGCAATGTGATTGCGGTTCCCCAATGGGCGGTCAGTTTTAAAAATACCGTCTATCTGGCAGCAGACAATCATCTTAAAACCCTGCCGGTCACAGTGGCACATAAGGCTGATGATCAGGCGTATATAAGCGTCGGTCTGAATGAAGGCGATATTGTTATCACCACTCGTTTGACAGATCCGCTGGAAAACGCTTTGGTTGAGATTATTGCGCAATCCAAAGATCAATAAGAGGAGCAAGATATGAAAAAATTGCCCATAGGCATACAAACATTCAGTAAAATACGAGGCGATGATTATGTTTATATTGATAAAACCGCTATTGCGCTGCAATTAATTCAAAACGGTGAATATTATTTTTTTTCCCGCCCCAGGAGATTCGGCAAAAGCCTTTTTTTAGATACGTTGAAAAATATTTTTGAAGGCAATAAAACGCTTTTTAAAGGGCTGTATATTTATGATAAATATGATTGGGAGCAATCCTATCCGGT
>JAOZRC010000965.1 GCA_029940345.1 Desulfobacterales bacterium | reverse complement strand
AACAGATTTGCGCACCCGGCATAATTTGAGGTCGCCACCGGAATTCGTAAGTATTTTGAGATAGGTGAGCAAAACGCCGCAACCGGAACTGTCAAAAAATTTGACATGACGCATATCAAACACCAGTTTATCACTTCTTTGCAAAACAGATGAAACAGACGGATTCATAAGTTTTGTTTTATAAAAATCGTTGTTTAATGCGATGATGGAAACATCGCCAATATCTTGGATGCTTATTTTCATTTCAGATTCCTCCTGGATAATCCTTTGCCCTTTAAATTTATAAGCGGAAACGGGCTTCAAAATTGTCGGTAAAATAAAAAAAATCTTTTTTCCCTTGGCTATACAATGCTAATTCATCTTTCCTTGGATCTATAATTAGCTATACGGCAACACTCTTGAAAATTGTCGGATGAAATGAAAAAAATCACTTTTTTTTTGCGCAATTTTTATATCTTATTCAAACTTGCTACAAATATTTCGCCCCGATGGGTCTAAAACGCAGTGGTAGGGTGGGTAAAAAGCCGCCCCTGATATTCGTATCCGTACAAACCTTCGTCGGCATTTTGCCCACCGTTTTAACCGCAAGCCATTATTTTCAATCAATTTTTCCGTTGTAACGAAAGTGTGTGCCTTTAAAATGGCAGGCAACGTTAAATTCACTTAACGGCATTTGTGTTTTGCCGTCTTGTTTAATAATAAATATCAGTTGAATCATGCGGTTGCCCACCCTACGTCTACAAATATGTCGCTCCGATGGGCATGTTTGTAAGGATTATTTTGTAGAGGCTACCTGAAATTTTAGCTTGCTTAATGGTAACTTATACGTTACTATGGATGCTTATGAAGGTGGAAGAATATATTATAGAGGATGGTTCAAATCCTTATAAAAAATGGTTCGATAGCCTCACTTCCCAAGCTGCGGCCAAAGTGACAGTGGCTAAAGCTCGCTTGGAACGGGGCAATATATCAGGTATTAAATGGTTTGGCGGTATAGGAGAATATAGGATTGATTGGGGACCGGGATATAGGATTTATCTGGCTTATGATAACAAAAATCAGATTGTTCTTTTCGGCGGAGGAACCAAAAAAAAGCAACAATCTGATATCACTGCGGCTAAAAAGCTATTCAAAGCGTATAAGCAGCGCAAACAGAAAAAGAGGTAATGTATGTCAATAACCAGGGATTATAGAGAAACGATCAATGAACGCATCCGACGCGACTCAGAATTTGCGGTCGCTTTGCTTGATGAGGCCGTGACACTGTTTCTTAACGGAGAACCGGACATAGCCAGATTGCTTCTAAGAGATTTGGTAAATGCTACGGTAGGATTCAAAACTTTAGCTGATGAAACTGCCAAACCGAGTAAGAGTCTTCATAGAATGTTATCCGCTAAAGGCAACCCGACAATGGACAATTTGACATTAATTCTTAATGTTCTTCGTCAAAAACTCAATGTAAATATTGAAATTCACGCCGTTCATTGTCAATAATATTTAAGTTTGCGGCTTCGTTTACACGGACGAAGCGTATAAAAAAGCGGCTCTTCCGGTGCTGGCCTTTTGGTAACGAGGCAGGCGAAGCGCTCGGAAAAGTGTTCGAGGAGATCGTGCTGACGGATTATACGGAAGCCATGCTCACAGAAATTGATCCGCGCCTGATCGTTCTGGCTCCGTTTACCGTTGCTCCCAAAGTGAATAAAACGGAGCTTCTTTCCAGGGGCCGCATGTGGAAACAAAAAATTCAAACAACCTATCCCGGACAATCGGTTAATGATGCGCTGAATATAACCGGGCTGTTTATTATGAACAGGTTCATGGACATCACACGTGAGGAGGTGATTTCAATGCTGAATTTTGAT
>JAOZRC010000292.1 GCA_029940345.1 Desulfobacterales bacterium | reverse complement strand
CTCATAATCAAATAAATCATAGTTCAGACATGTGATTAAATGATGAACTATGATTTGAAAACCGGTAATAATCAGAGTAATCTCAAAATCAGATAAATCACAGTTCAGACATGTGATTAAATGATGGCCTATGATTACAAAACCGCTAATATTCAGAGTAATCTCAAAATCAAATAAATCACAGTTCAGACATGTGATTAAATGATGAACTATAATTTGAAACTCTGCAATAATCAGGGCAATCCTGAAATCAGATAAATCACAGTGGAAGGATGGCAATGATAGACAACAGATATAAATATTCCGAATTGACATCAAAGATAATTGGATGTGCTATGAGAGTGCATTCCGCATTAGGCAATGGCTTTCAGGAAGTCATTTATCAACGGGCGCTGGCCATTGAATTGACCGATAACGGATTGGTATTCAGAAGAGAACAAGTAATGCCTGTCTATTACAAAAATCAGCAGATCGGCACACGGCGCGTGGATTTTTTAGTTAAAGATGTCATAGCGGTTGAATTGAAGGCTGTCATTAAATTGGGAGATGTACATCTGGCACAGGCAATCAATTATTTGGAAGCGTATGATCTTGAAGTCGGTTTATTGATTAATTTCGGTTCTAAAAGCTTGGAATTTAAACGAGTCGCTAATAAAAAATTTAAGCAGAAAAATCAGGGAAATCCTAAAATCAGATAAATCACAGTCCAGACAATTGAAGGTGATAAATGGAAAGAATAAAAGAATCCGAAATAGAAGCATTCGCCATCGAACTCCTCGAAAAGCAGGGCTGCCAATACATTTACGCTCCTGACATTGCCCCGGACAGCGATACACCTGAAAGGCAATCGTTTGAAGATGTGCTGCTTATTGAACGACTGCGAAAAGCCGTCGCCAGGATCAACCCGTCGATAGCTGCGGATATCCGCGAAGACGCTGTCAAACAGATTCAACGGCTCAATTCGCCGGATTTGATTTCCAACAACGAAGCATTTCACCGCATGCTCACCGAGGGAATAACGGTCACCTTTCAAAAAGCCGGATACGGCCGGGGCGATCTGGTCTGGCTCATTGATTTTGAAAATCCGCAAAATAACGATTTCATGGTTGCCAACCAATTCACCGTGATTGAAAACAATGTGAACAAACGGCCGGATATGATCCTGTTTGTCAACGGCCTGCCGCTAGTGGTGATCGAACTCAAAAACCCGGCGGATGCCAACGCCACTGTCCTGTCCGCGTTCAAACAGCTTCAGACCTACATACAAACCATCCCCAGCCTGTTTACTTATAATGGTTTCATAATCATTTCCGATGGACTTGAAGCCCGCGCCGGAACTGTCTCATCCGGATTCAGCCGTTTCATGGCCTGGAAAACGGCGGACGGTAAAACCGAAGCCTCTGCGTTTATCGGCCAGTTGGAAACCCTGATCAAGGGAATGCTCAATCAGAAAACCCTGACGGATCTGATCCGCCATTTCATCGTCTTTGAAAAATCGAAAAAAGAGGATACGGCAACCGGTGTTATCAGTGTTCAGACAATTAAAAAACTGGCTTCCTATCATCAATATTATGCTGTGAACCGCGCCGTGGAATCGACGCTGCGGGCATCGGGCTATTCCGAAACACGCGCCGGGAAGGCCGATGGGTTTACGGTGATGGCGTCCCCCGCCCATTACGGGCTCACCCAAGTGGATTCTCAACCCGTGGGCGACCGCAAAGGCGGTGTGGTGTGGCATACCCAGGGGAGCGGAAAATCTCTTTCCATGGTTTTTTATACGGGCAAGATTGTGCTGGCAATGGACAACCCCACGGTTCTGGCCATTACCGACCGAAACGATTTGGATGACCAATTGTTTGACACGTTCGCCGCTTCCAAACAACTGCTGCGTCAAAAACCGGTGCAAGCCCAAAGCCGAAGCCATTTGAAAGCGTTGCTTAAAGTAGCTGCCGGCGGCGTGGTGTTTACCACCATCCAGAAATTTAATCCCGACGAAGGCAATGTTTATGAAACCTTATCTGCGAGGGAAAACATCATTGTCATAGCCGATGAAGCCCACCGCACCCAGTATGGTTTTAAAGCCAAAACCATCGATGCCAAAGATGAAAATGGTCTTGTCATCGGCAAAAAAATTGTTTACGGCTTTGCCAAGTATATGCGGGACGCCTTGCCCAATGCCACTTATCTGGGTTTTACCGGAACCCCTATTGAAAGTACCGATGTAAACACCCCTGCCGTATTTGGCAATTATGTTGATGTTTACGATATTGCCCAGGCGGTTGAGGATGGAGCAACCGTCAGAATTTATTATGAGAGCAGGCTTGCCAAAATAGCATTAAGTGAAGAAGGCCAAAAGCTTGTTTTCGATATGGATGTAGAATTGGCGCATGATGATCTGACCGTATCACAGAAAGCTAAAACCAGGTGGACCAAACTGGAAGCGCTCATAGGAAGTAAAAACCGAATCAAACAGGTGGCTCAGGATATTATCAGCCATTATGAGCAACGGCAGGAAGTTTTTGAAGGCAAAGCCATGATCGTTGCCATGTCCCGCCGGATTGCGGCCGATCTGTTCAAGGAGATCGTCACACTCAAACCCGAATGGCGCGATGATGACCTTAAAAAGGGTGTGATCAAAGTTGTGATGACATCCGCATCCTCCGACGGCCCTGAGATTGCCAAACATCATACCACCAAGGAACATCGCCGGACATTGGCCGAAAGAATGCGAGACCCGCAAGATGAACTCAAACTGGTGATCGTCCGGGATATGTGGCTGACCGGCTTTGATGTGCCGTCCCTGCACACCCTTTACATAGACAAACCTATGAAAGGCCATAATCTGATGCAGGCCATTGCACGGGTAAATCGTGTCTATAAAGATAAAACCGGCGGGCTGGTCGTAGATTACCTCGGCATTGCATCCGACCTTAAAAAAGCCTTGTCGTTTTATTCGGATAGCGGCGGCAAAGGCGACCCGGCCATTGCACAGGAACAGGCGGTGCAACTGATGCTGGAGAAACTGGAAGTCGTTTCCCAGATGTTTCATGGGTTTGCCTACGAAAACTATTTCGGGGCTGACACCGGGAAAAAACTTTCACTGATACTTGCAGCGGCGGACCACATTTTAGGTCTGGAAAACGGAAAAAAGAGATACATTAACGAAGTAACCGCCCTTTCCCAGGTTTTTTCCATTGCCATCCCCCACGAACAGGCGATGGATGTTAAAGATGAGGTCTCATTTTTTCAGGCGGTCAAGTCCCGTCTATCCAAATTTGAAGGCACCGGCCCAGGTAAAACCGACGAAGAACTTGAAACCGCCATCAGACAGGTGATTGATAAAGCGCTGGTGACCGATCAGGTCATTGATGTTTTCGATGCCGCCGGGATCAAAAAACCGGATATTTCTATCCTTTCAGAAGACTTTCTTTTGGAAGTCAAAAATATGAAGCATCAAAACATTGCGCTTGAAGTTTTGAAAAAACTGCTCAATGACGAAATAAAATCACGAACCAAAAAGAACCTGATTCAAAGTAAATCCCTAATGGAGATGCTGGAAAACGCCATTAAGAAATATCATAATAAAATTATAACGGCAGCGGAAGTCATTGAAGAGCTCATTAAATTAAGTAAAGAAATCCAGGCGATGGACAAAGAGCCTCATGAAATGGGGTTATCTGATTTTGAATATGCTTTTTATACCGCCATTGCCAATAACGACAGCGCCCGTGAGGTAATGGGAAAAGATAAATTAAGGGAATTGGCCGTTGTTTTATTTGAAAAAGTCAAAGCCAATGCTTCCATTGATTGGACAATTATGGAAAGCGTCAAGGCAAAATTAAAAGTCATCGTAAAAAGAACATTGCGTCAGTATGGCTACCCGCCGGATATGCAGAAATTGGCAACTGAAACTGTTTTGAAACAGGCTGAATTGATTGCTGAAGAGATTACGCGTAGAGAATAACCTTTTTTATCATAGCTTGTTCGGCGGAAACGATCACGATAGCAATCGAATGAGCAGGCTTACAATGGTAACCGTTCACTCCCCCCTTAATCTGCTACTTTCAGTGTTATATGAAGGATGCCAAAAGTAGCTGTATTTAAGATACACCGACAGTCTTCCGAATGACAACGGCTGTGACAAATTCCCCCAAACCGAGAAGTAAGATACCTTTGCCTTGAAGGAAAATTGGTTGGGGATTATCAAGTCCGGCATCTATTTTTCCGGTGTTGACAAAATGAGCGGCCAGGGCTGCGGCCACCGCCGATGCCGAATTAAATTCACCGGTAATGCGACGGCAATTCAGCACTGCACCGTCAAATTCGGTTTTATTACAAAATGCTTGTAATTGCTGCATTCCCTGATCTCGAAATGCCGCCGGTATGCCTGCCAAAACAGCTCCGTAATGTTGCCTGATGATTTCGGAACCACCCAAGGAATTCATAAGCCTTGTGACAATATCTGGGTTGTTATGCGCATTTTCCAAAAACACGCAATCAATACTTAGTTTTTTTTCTTTGTCAGTTTTTTTTTGCAGGCAAAGTGCGCCGCCGCCGTCAGCACGGTCATCATTCGCATGTGCAGACCGATCAAACAACGGCGAAAGCTCCGGGTGGTTTTCATCCGCGCCTAAAAGCAAAAACGCCCCATCACACTCATCGGCCATCAGACCGGCTGTCATCAACGCCTGTTCAAAAGAATAATCACCACCGGTCGTAGTTACATTCGGGCCCTTAGCATTGAAATACATGGCAATCTGACCGGCAGGCGCATTATGCACCGCGCCGATAAAATCGGTCGGGCTGGTGAAGCGTTCATCCGAAGCATACAGCTTGGTAAGAAAATTGCAGGTTTCCGAAAGGGGGCCTAAGCCGGTTCCGCAAAACACGGCTGACGGTGTTTCGGTTAATCCCGCATTTTCCGCATTGGCCTGGGCGGCAACTGCCAGTGACAGCGCCAAACGCGGCAACCGTTTAAGGCGGCGCACCGCTCGCTTGGAAAGCGTTTCCGATATTTCTTCCAAATCCGCTTGCCCCGCACACGTCTGGCCAGACGCCAGACAATTTAGCGTCGCTTCCGTATCACCTGCACCGGTGATAAAAGCGTAACCCTTGATTGTCAGAGGTGCAAGTCTTTGCGCGACATTCGGTTTGCCTTTGCCGGGAGCACTGATAACCAGTGCGGCATTGTTGCCACCAAATCCGAATGAGTTTGACAAAACGGTGCGAATCTCCTGTTTTGTCGGTTTTAACACCGGCCGGAGCTTTAGTTCGGGATCAGGCGTTACACAACCGCAATTGACAGGAAGGATGCCATCGGTAATGCTGATAGCCGCAATAACCGCTTCAATTGCCCCGGCCGCCGCCAGACAGTGCCCTAAGCTCCCCTTAACCGAGGACAAAGCCGGCATGTCATTGCCAAAAAGCGTATTCAGCGCCCGGGCTTCGGCCAGATCGTTGTCGGACGTGCCGGTGCCGTGCAAATTGACATAATCGATATCTTCGGGTTTAATTCCGGAATTTCTGATTGCCGTGGTCATTGCCCGTAAAGCGCCTTCACCTTGCGGATGCGGTGCCGTCGGGTGATAGGCGTCGCAGCTTAACGCCCCGCCTAAAATTTCCACGATAGCGTCATCAGGCGTCGTATCACCGGATGAGAGCAGCAGCCAGGCAGCCCCTTCGCCCACTGACATACCGCGGCGGTCACGATCCAAAGGGCGTCCTCCTTGAGGATCAACGAGTTGCAGTGAATTAAAACCGTAATAGGTCAGTCGGCAAAGCGCATCCGCCCCGCCGGCAAGCACGGTTTGGGCTTTTCCCTGCTTTAGCATTTGCATCGCGATTTTTATTGCCGCTGATCCGGATGAACAGGCTGTGGCTACGGTTATCACAGGCCCCTGGCAGCCGATTTGGTTGGCGACGTATGCTCCAACCGTGCCGGCGCTATGATACTGAAAGGCTGGCGGATCATGCCGTTGCTCTTTAAGCAAAGTTTCCGTTTTTAACATGCCGCCAGTGGTCACTCCGATAACAATCGCATCAGGTGCGGCTCGGGTGTCAGACACTGCTTCCTGGGCAGCAATCAAGGCCAGTTGATGGGTGCGGGGAATGGCGTCATCATTTTGCCAATCAGTTTCAATTTCGCCAACGGGCAAAGGCTCAATCCGAGGGCTTGGGAAAAGACGAAGGGGACGGATTGCCCTAAGGTTTTTCGCAATCGACGCTTTCAAGCAGGGCAATCCGATTCCGAAAGCGCTGATCACGCCCATGCCGGTTACAAATATGCGCCTTCTATTATTAACATAGGCTTCGGTCAATTGTCAGACTCCGGCGACTTAGAATAAATAGGCGACTTAGAATGAATATAGGCGGCCATTGTCAGCAAACTGGCAAACACCTTGGCACCCAGCTCGCGATTATCAATTTTGACATCGTAATCCTGTTCAATCATCATCACCATTTCGAGTACGTCAATGGAATCAATTCCCAGGTCACCTCCCACCAGTTGTTCATTTTCATCAATATCGTCCGGATTCACATCGACCAGATCAAGTGTGTCTACAATTTTGATTTTCAGTTCGTTTATTAAGTTTTTCATGCCAGTTTCATTTCTTTTTGGGGTTTATCATTTTTTGCTGATGGCGATTTAGGATAATCTTTTTATTATTTTTTTTTGCGAGGTTATCTCCTATTTCAGTATGCCTTGGAACAGGTTGGCCTTTTCCTGAACAGGGATTTTTTATACCAATCGTGATTACCGCCATGACGTACGAAAACACAACCGTTTTCCTTAGAGCCTGTTTGAAAAGTCTTAAATCGGCTGCAAAAGCGTGAGAGCGGT
>JAOZRC010000291.1 GCA_029940345.1 Desulfobacterales bacterium | reverse complement strand
AGCCCTCGCTCTCACACTTTTTCGCTTCGATCACGACTTTCCAAACAGGCTCTGAATGAAAATCCCTCTTTATTGAAAAGAGCGGCTCATGATTCTTCGAGCATCTGCCTTCGTGTGGGGCTCAAAAAATCTCAAGGATCGAAAAGCTGTTCCTGTTTGCGATCTGCTATTCCAATCATATTAATTCTCAATTTATTTCAATTAATAACAATTGATTAATAGCATCTAATAAGATATTTATTTATGAATTAAAAAATAATTTATGTTTTAACTATACTCGGCAAGGTCATCATTTGTGATTTTTAAAATTATGTTTTCAGCTATCAGGACGTTGCCGCTAAAGCCTGAAACCTGAACACTGACACATGAAACCTATTGCCATAAATTTTTAATAAGATAATTTTATTTTTCATATCAGGCGATTACTTAACGCAAATGGTATAAACAATGAAACCCAAAGCACATGTTCGTAAGCTTGCAAAATTTTTAGCATATCTCCTTGGACGTCGTCCGGACGAATTCGGACTGGTTGCCAATGCGGACGGGTATATAAAAATCAAGGAACTGCTTAAAGCGATTCACGAGGAAGAGGGTTGGCGGCATATTCGCCAGGCAAATCTCCAGGAAGTGCTTTATAGCTTGCCATCACCGCCTTTTGAAATCGAAGATACGTTAATCCGGGCTAAAAACCCTGACCATATACCTTTGCCCAAACCATGTCCCCATCCTCCAAAGTTTCTCTACACCTGTATACGGACCAAAGCCCATCTTGTTGTTGATGAAAAAGGGATCATGCCGACAAAACACCCACGGGTGCTTTTGTCATCCGATTCCGACATGGCACTGCGAATCGGTCGGCGTATTGACCCATCACCGGTTTTATTAACAGTTCAAGTGGAGAAAGCACTTCAAAACGAAGTGTTGTTTGACCAGGCCGGTGAAACGCTTTATCTGGCCGACGCCATCCCTGCCAACTGTTTTACCGGTCCGCCATTGCCCAAAACGGAAACGGATAAAAAGAGCGATTCAATTAGAAAAGGCAAACAGACGCAGCCAGAACATCACCAGATGCCTGATTATAAAATTTGGCCCTCTGAAACACTTGAGAAAAGGCAAAAACGCCAGGATTATCAAAAACGCAAAAAACAGAAAGCCCGTGAAAGAGAAAAACGCCGGTTGCGTAAATTAAAACGTAATTCAGGGTATTATGATGAAACCTGAAAAACGGACAAACCCGAAGCCAACTGCCAGATGCGATATAGCGCTAAGGTGTCATATCATTAAATTAGGTTTCCAGGTGTCAGTGTTCAGGTGTCAGGATATTTTTGCTGAAACCTGAACTCTGAAACATTCACTATAAAAACACAAATTATGGCCTTCGAGAGCATATCGTGACAAACAGATATTCGACAACCACATCCGAATTGGAAAAATTGAACCGCTGCCATATTGAACATAACACTTCGCATGTGCATGTACAGCTTTTAGAACCCCATCTGACGCTCAGTTCCGCCGTACTCAACGGCGGATTGGTAAAAGCCGACCACATCCTTAATCTCAGGGTGGCTAAAAACTGCGACGGGAACAAGGGCCCGTTTGAGCCGTCAATCGTTACCCTAAAGAAATACAGCCAAATGATGGGTTGGAAGGGCGTGACCGTAGGCATGATGACCGCTGCCGACGCTGAATCCTTCCGACATGTGCAACGGATCGAACAAGGAGTGAAAGTCAGCGCCCTTGTCACCGCCGGGATAACCAATGCCAGGCGCGCCGGCGATCCTGCCGATTGCCGGGATATGGCCGCTTTCGCACATGCAAACGGCACCATCAATATCATCATTCTGACTGATGCCATGCTGACCCGAGCCGCAATGGTGGAGGCTGTGTTGATGGTTACAGAAGCCAAATGCGCCGCCCTTCAGAACCTGGATATCCGCAATCCCGAAACCGGCAGCCTTGCCACCGGTACTGGCACTGATGCCGTTGCCATCGTCAACGGACGCGGGCCGGCAGAAATCCGCTACTGCGGAAAACATGTGCTGTTCGGTGAAATGCTGGCTTCAACGGTAATGGAGGCGCTCACTTCTTCATTGCAGCGGTAGCTTGCATTCTTTACGCTATTTTTCCTCAATACTTATGGGGAATTGTAAGCCTTAAAAAGGAGCATTTTATGAAAAAACTTCAAAAGCTGCCTATAGGCCAATCATCTTTTGAAAGTATCCGTGAAAGAAACGAACTTTATGTAGACAAAACTCGTCATATTTATCGGATGATTGATGAAGGCATGTTTTATTTCATGTCACGACCGCGCCGATTCGGTAAATCCCTAACCGTTTCTGTTTTAAGATGCCTGTTTCAGGGAAGAAAGGAATTATTTGAAGGGTTGTGGATAACTGACACGGATTGGGAATGGAAACCGCATCCGGTAATTCTGATTGATTTTAACGAAATCAGCCATGATACGCCGGAGAACCTGAAACTGAGTCTGCAAAGAACGCTGATAAAAATAGCCGAGGCTTATGATGTGATTTCCGATGCGCCGTTGATTAAAGAGCAGTTTAAAGAACTGATTCTTGCTCTTTACCACAAAACCGGTAGGCATGTCGTCATTCTGATCGACGAATATGACAAACCCCTGATCGACCATCTGGGAAAAGGCGAAAAAGCTTTGGAAATCGCCAAAGCCAATCGGGATATCCTGAAGTATTTTTTAGGCGTGATCAAAGGCGGAGCGGTTTCATCGGCATTGCGGTTTGTTTTCATCACCGGCGTATCCAAGTTTGGCAGGGTTTCCATTTTTTCGGAACTCAATAACCTGAAAGACATCACCATGAATGAAGAATATGCGGATGCACTCGGATACAATCAGGATGAAATGGAAAGATACTTCCGGCCGCATATTGCACGGTTGGCACAAAAGCAACGGATTTCAGGATCTGAAATGACAGAAAAACTGAGGCTTTATTACAATGGTTACCGCTTTTCCGAAAAAGAGATAAAAGTGTACAATCCGTTTTCCATACTCTGCGCATTCGATGAAAAAAAATTGAAAAATTATTGGTTTGAAACCGGGACTCCGACATTCCTGGTGAATCTGCTAAAGGAAACTGGCTGGTATTTGCCGAAAATCGAGGGCATGCAGGCGACCGAGGCCGTTTTCAGTACTTTTGAACTCGAAAATTTAAAACCCAAGGCCCTGCTGTTTCAGACCGGGTACGTCACCATAAAGGATGTCTGCGAAAGGCTTTATACGTTCGATTATCCGAATCAGGAGGTCAAGACGTCGTTTCTGGAAATGCTGTTCCACTCATATACGCAAGGACTTCGGGATGAGTCGCAATTTGTTCTGCTGTCCGGTTATCTTTATCAGGAAAAGTTTGAATTGTTCTTCGAAACTATATCCGCCATATTTGCATCCATACCCTACATGCTGGAAACCAAACGTGACGAGGCTTATTTTCATACATTGTTTTATTTCATGGTTTGCGCTTCCGGGGTGAATGCGTTCAGCGAAGTCCTGACCTGCGACGGCAGAATCGATCTGGTGATGGAATTTACCGATAAAATATTTATCATCGAATTTAAGTGCAATCAAAGCGCAGAATCCGGAATCCGCCAGATCCGGGAAAAAGGCTATGATCAGAAATTCAAACAGAGCGGCAAAAAAATCATTCTCATGGGGATCAATTTCGATACGGAAAAGCGGAATGTGGCGGATTGGAAAGAAGTTTGAAATTTGACATAAACAAAAAGGCATCCTTCATTTTCCGGTTAACAATTCGAAGGAGTGCTGAACCAAAGGTTTAGCATTTTGCGCTTGCCTATGCTAAACCTTTGGTTCAGCACTCCTTTGAAAAGTGTAAATTACTTTCAGGCTATTTTGAAAGATGACAAACGGTATCTATTGTTTTCATATTTAATCCTTCTTTTGCATAGATCATTTCGACGATCAAGCCAACCGGTCGGCAATAATTTCAATCGGATGTTTAATCGATTTAGCGGAAAATTGTTCCATCTGTATGCGGCAGGTGGGACAGTCGGTGACGCCGATGGCGGCGGCGGAGCGGTTCAGTTTGCCGATCATATCAGTACCGATGGTTTTGCTGAGTTGATAATTTTTGGCCGTCATGCCCCAACTTCCGGCCATGCCGCAGCAGTTGCCTTTTAAATCTTCCACATCTGCGCCATTAAGCCTGTCAAGCAATGTCAGCGAACAATCGGCATCCGGCTGAATGCGCAAATGACACGGTGCATGATAGGCCAGCTTAGGCAACAAATTTCCGGGTGTAAGCTTCAGACGATCAAAATAGATATTGATCAGCCGGGTGATATGAATTGTTTTTTGCCTGACGGTCTCAATACGGGCGTTATCTTGCAGATAATGCCACTCCTTCATCAGCGCATAGCCGCATGATGAGCATGTTACCACGATATAATCGGCCTGATCCGCAAGGGCGCTCCATTTTTTTAAATTCGCACTGATTTTGTGGCGGGCTTGGGGTGCCATTCCCTTGGATAACATGGGCAGCCCACAGCAATGTTGTTCCGGGATATGGACAACCATATTCATTTGGCTCAAAACGTTGACAGCAGCTCTTCCGATAGCCGGTCGGATATAAGACGCATAGCATCCGGCGAAATACAGAACGTTAATATCACCGCGCCCTATTTGAGATGGCAGATTATCTCGAAGCGCAACCGGGGCAAACGCAACCAAATTACGTTGGGCGGAAATGCCTGTCAGGCGTTCAACTGTTTGGCGTGCGAATGGCAGGTTCATCACCGGTGTGAGCCAGGGTGAAAATTGATGGGTCGAACGTGCAAGGGGTTCCAGACCGTTTAAAAGGCGGTGGCGCAACGGCGTTCCGAATCGGGCGGCATATTCGGATCGGACTTCCAGCGCCATTTTCGGAATATTCACTTCGGACGGACATTCCCGGCTGCAACTGCCGCAATTGATGCATTGATGCATGATTTGCTGAAAAGCCGTTTCATAAAGGGTTTCGGTAGGAATCTTTCCACTGATCAGCGCCCGTAAAATGTTGGCTTTGGCCTTGGGGGAAGCGGCTTCATCCCGGGTGGCTTTGTAAACCGGACACATCCGCGTGGCGGTTGTCACTGTGGTGCATTTGGCGCATCCGTGGCATTTTTCGATTTCCCGACAGACGGCTCCGTTTAAATGCTTTGGCGGCCAGTTTAACTGGCGTGCTTTCAGCGGATGGCTGATGTAATCGGCTCCGTAGCGCAAGTTTTTTTTCATCTGATCCGGATCATGGTGCGTGATAATCTCCGGGTTAAGCATTCTATTCGGATCCAATAGCGCTTTGGTCAGGATAAACAGATCGTAAATATCCGGGTATTGGCGTTTAATGTAAGGACTGCGTAAGCGACCGTCCCCGTGTTCGCCGGAGACGGAGCCGTTCAGACCGTACACCAGATCATACAGTTCATCGGCAATCACGCGCAGCAAGGCGACATCGTGACACTTTTTGAGGTTCAAAAGCGGGCGGGTGTGCAGCAGACCTTTGGCGATATGGCCATACGTGACGAATTCGACATTATGACGCTTCAAAATCTGATAAACGCCCTCAAAATATTCAACTAACCGGTCGGTGGGAACCGCGGCGTCTTCAATCAGCGCCAGGATTTTTTTTTCACCTTTGAGTTTATAAAGAATTGGCACCGCTGCCTTGCGTACCGCCCAAAAGGCCGTTTTTTCAGCATCGGAAGTCGCTGTATGCACGTTTTGGGTATAGCCTCGTTTTTTAAGCAGATTACGGGCGTTCGCGGCCAGTTCAGCGCATTCGGATTGTTCAAACGAATCGAATTCGATCATAAGCACATTATCCACATTCGCAGGAATGGCCTTATGCAGGCGGGTGTCTTGTGATCTTGCCAGCCGGAGCAGAGACTTATCCATCACTTCTATGCCGGAGGGACCTGAAGGTAAAATGTCCTGAACGGCCCGGGCGGAGGCAACGATATCCTCCATATACGCCACTGCCAAACTGGTGTACGCCGGTTTGGGCAACAATCTGAAAGTCAGTTGGATGACAATGCCCAGAGTTCCTTCGGAACCGGCAAATAAACGGTGCAGGTGCAATTTTTTGTTGCGAACCAGTTTCCTGAGATTATAGCCGGACGTGTTGAAACGCGTTGCAGGATAGGCTTTTTGAATTTTAGCCGCATTGGCCTCGTAAAGTTGAAATAGCTTTTTTAAGTTTACGGGCAGATAGTCATAAGCGGTGTCGGCGATCTGGGAAAGCGTGGTGACGGTTCCGTCGCTGAAAACTATCTGAGCGTCGGCGATATAGTCAGCCACGTTGCCGTATTTGACGGAATGCGCGCCGCTGGCATTCGTGCCATACATCCCGCCAAAGGTGGCGTATTCACCGCTGGAAGGATCAGGTGGAAAAAAGAGACCCCGTCTGGCAAGAACCGTTTCCAATTCACCGAGACGAAACCCGGGTTCGCATGTAAAACTTCTTTCATCCACGTTCAGATCAATCAGGCGGTTCATGTATTTGCTGAAATCTAATACAATACCATCACCGATAGCCGAACCGCATAAGCCGCTGCCGGCGCCCCGCGAATGAATTGCCAGGCCCTGTTTTTGGGCAAAGCGGACCGTCATCCGAACATCATCGACTGATCGGGGATAGACGACCGCCGCCGGTAATTTCTGGAAGATGCTGCCATCTGTGGATAGAAGATGCCTTCGTAAAAGATCGTCGGACACGTCGCCGGCAACACATTCCTTTAATTCTTGGTATGCAATTTTATTTTGGATTGGCACAGTCGGATTTTTATATTGTAAGAAATTTACTGATTCTAACGGATTTTGTTGAAATCAGTTATTTCATAACAGATACATTCGGTT
>JAOZRC010000290.1 GCA_029940345.1 Desulfobacterales bacterium | reverse complement strand
CCACTCCCCATGAAAGTGTAAACTACTTTTAAGCTATTATGAAGGATGCCAAATATCGAATATCAAATAACAATATCCGAATCTCAAAAGGTTTTGAATTTGTAATTTTAGCCCTTGTTATTTGTTATTTGGCATCCTTCATTTGACGGTTAACAGTTTCGATTTCCATAAAGGAGTGCGAAATTTTTTTCGCCTGCCTGCAAGCGAAGCGAGCGGCAAATGTCTTGTTAAATTGCAGTATTGCCGCTTGCTTCGCTCGCGGTAGTGCGAAAATGAATTTTCGCACTCCTTAAAATGTATAAACTACTTTTGATACCCAATGAAGGATGCCTGTTATTTGTTTTTTTATCATGTATCGGTTTTAAGCACTGCCAGGAACGCCGATTGCGGAATCATCACCTGCCCCACCATTTTCATACGCTTTTTACCTTTTCTCTGCTTTTCCAATAATTTACGCTTGCGTGTAATGTCGCCGCCGTAACATTTGGCGGTAACATCTTTTCTGAATGGCGATATGGTTTTGCGGGCGATAATATTTCCGCCGATGGCTCCCTGGATAGCGATTTTGAACATCTGGCGGGGAATTTCATCCCGCAGTTTTTCGCAGGTGACGCGGGCGCGCGGCACTGAGCGATCCCGATGAACAATTTGGGACAGCGCATCCACGCGGTCACCATTGATTAAAATATCAATTTTTACCAGGTTCGATTCCCTGTAATCAAGGATATCATAATCAAACGATCCGTATCCCTGGGTAATTGATTTAAGTTTATCATAAAAATCATAAATCACCTCGGCCAGTGGCATTTCAAAGATCATCTCCAGCCGATCAGTGGTCAGATACTGATAATTTTTGTTAATTCCCCGGCGTTCTAAACAAAGTTGCATCACTGCACCCATATAACGATCCGGTACAATGATGGCCGCCCGAATATATGGCTCCAGGCCGTGTTCAATTGTCGTCGGATCAGGATAAAGCGCGGGATTGTCGACTATGATCGATGTGCCATCGTTCAAGCTGAATTTATATTGCACCGAAGGCGCCGTCAGAATTAATGACATGTCGAATTCACGCTCCAGGCGCTCCTGGACAACTTCAAGGTGGAGCAACCCTAAAAAGCCGCAGCGGAAACCGAATCCCAAGGCCATGGAAGAATCTTTTTCATAAATGAGCGCCGCATCATTCAGTTTCAGTTTTTCCAATGCGACAACCAAGTCTTCATAGCCATCCGAGGCCACGGGATAAATCGATGAAAAAACGACCGGCTTGGCTTCTCTAAACCCGGGCATGGCCGTTTTACAAGGGTCGCTTAACAATGTGATCGTGTCGCCGCAACGGGTGTCACTCACGGTTTTGATGCCTGCGATCAGATATCCGACCTGGCCGGCGTTAAGTTGCTTTTGAGGAATACGCTTGATTTGAAAAATCCCCACTTCTTCCACCCGATAGGGCGCTTGGTTGGACATAAAAATAATTTTATCGCCCGCTTTGATACGACCTTGGAAAACCCTGAAATGAACGACGGTTCCTCGAAAAGGGTCGTAATGGGAATCAAAAATCAGGGCTTTTAGCGGCGCTTCAGGGTCATTGATTTTCGGAGGAGGCAACTTGGTAACGATAGCTTCAATTAAATCGCCGGTGCCGGTTCCCATTTTAGCGGATGTAAGAATGGCATTTTCCGAATCCAAACCCAGATCATCTTCAATCTGCTCTTTCACACGATCAATATCAGCGGAAGGTAAATCCACCTTGTTGATTACGGGAATAATTTCCAGGTCATGCTCAAGCGCCAAATAGAGATTGGCCAACGTCTGCGCTTCCACACCCTGGCTGGCATCAATCAAAAGCAGCGCGCCTTCGCACGAAGCCAGCGCCCTGGAAACTTCATACGAAAAATCCACATGACCGGGAGTGTCAATCAGGTTAAGATAATATTCATCACCGCCATCGGTAGTATAAGGCAGACAGACGGTCTGGCTTTTAATCGTTATACCGCGTTCACGTTCGATATCCATCGTATCAAGGATTTGATCTTTGAAATCCCGATCCGATACAATATCGGCATATTGGATCAGACGATCAGACAGCGTGGATTTTCCATGGTCAATGTGGGCAATAATACTGAAATTACGTATATTTCTCATATATTTACATTCATGTTACAGGTTTGGGGCGACTGTCAACCGTTTACGGATAATTTCCAGCGGATTTACCCTATAAAAGTTCAGATAATCACCCAGTTTTAAGCCCGATTTGATATTCAGGCACTGCGTTAGCGGTCGGAAATATACGATGGTGTATACCCGATCTTTGCTATCGGCCTTCCTCCATCCTTGTGAAATAATTATCTGAAAGTCAATAAAATCATAAAGGCGGTTGACATAAAAGTAAATATCGGGTTATAATTTTACCATAGCAGATTCAGAAGGCCTATACATAAAATTTAAACATGCTTTAGCACATTTAAAAACTGACTAGGTTGTCCTTTAACAGATTTTTTTTTAATATGTCAAGCGGCACGCTCGCCTATGCGCCGATTCCGGTCGTAAAAATGCGGAGCCTCGGAACAGAATCAATGCCTGTTGAAACAAATCAGAAAACAGTATCCGGATCAGATAAAATTATGCGTCAGGAAAATAAGGACATAAATATTCTTATCGTTGATGATGACCCCTCTGTCAGAGAAATAATGCATGAATTTGTTGAATTCTCAGGATACCGGTCTTATAAAGCGGAAGATGCCGCGGCAGCACTTAAGTTACTGGAAAATAATTCGATCCAGATCGTTGTCACCGATATTACGATGCCGGGAATGGATGGTCTGGAACTCACTGACCTGATAAAAAAGGATTATGATGCGTATGTGATTGTTATGACAGGATTTAACTACGATCATACCTATGAAGAGGCGGTCGGCAAAGGTGCCAGCGACTTTATTACAAAACCGGTGCGCTTTACGGAACTGTTGCTGCGCATTAAACGAGTGTTGAAAGAACGGCAGATGAACCGGGAGCGCAACTCTATGTTAATGCTTCTTTTCGGTATGATGAAAGAGTTGAAAAAGCTGGCAATCACAGACGGTCTGACCGGTTTGTATAATTCAAGGCATTTTTATAAACAGATTGAATCAGAAGTGGAACGTTCCTGCCGTTATATTAACCCGCTCTCATTAATTATGTTGGATATTGATTATTTTAAACAATATAATGACACTTACCTGCATGTTAAGGGTGATAAAGTTCTGATGCGAATCGGCCGATTGATAAAGCAAAGCCTGCGTTCCATGGATTCGGCCTATCGTTATGGCGGTGAAGAGTTCACTATTATTTTACCGGAAACCAAAGGAGATGAAGCCCAGGCGGTTGCTGACAGGGTAAGAACGATGATTTCATCCGAAATTTTCACACCGGAACCCGGTAAAGAGGTTTCCATTACCATCAGCGCCGGCGTCACCCAGTATTGCCCTGGCGAAACGCTAAAAGCGTTCGTACAAAGATCGGATGAAGCCTTGTTTATGTCCAAAGACAAGGGGCGTAATACAGTCACTTTTCTGAATGGCAAACAAATTTCTTCTGTTGATATTACATGTTAAAAACCTGAATTTTTCGCAATTTATGCTCAATTTAGTTAATCCTCGTTCCGAAATCAAATAACGATTGCGGCTTATTTAACGATATAATCTTAAAAAGGAGAAAATGATGGATAGAATAGGGGCAAACAATACAACCTACAATTTACTGTCTGATATTTTGAAAATAGCTGGTGAATATCACCCCCTGGAAATTAAAAACGCTTCCAATCATGTCAAGCAAACATCAAAAGGCGATTACCATGATATTATGATAAGGTTGTTAAAAGATTTTGAAATACTTAATAACCTACCGGAAACGTTATCTTTTCAACCTGAAAATGCATTGGCTGAATCTGATAATACATCGGATAAATCATCTAAAAAGGGAGATGGTTCGTCATCATCCGATAAGACGAAGGCTGCTCAAGGCAAGACGAAGGCTGTTCAAGGCAAGACGAAGGCTGTTCAAGGCAAGACGAAGGCTGTTCAAGGTAAGATTAAGTCCGTTCCGAAAGAGGATCCGAAGATTAATCAATTACGGGCAATGCTTGAAGATAATGATTTTATCAATTCGAAAAAAGATATTGCCAAGCTCATTGATGATTATTTTAAAGGTATGGTTACCTCACGATCTGATAACAAAGATTCAAAAAGAGATTTGATAGCAAAGATAATCAGTGTACATAAAAACATGGAGAGCGCTCAAAAACAAAAGATTTATTCCGCATTAAGGCGTTCTTATCTTAAAAAACGAAAAACGAGTGTGTGACAATTCGGTCCGAAATCGTGGCTGGAACGGTTTAGTCCGAATTGTGTATTAATTATACCTAACTATATTCAGACCTGTCAGCGTAGACGAAAACAATGACAATACTGGCGCTATTAACCATATTCGGCACTTCTTTTTTAATTGCTTTTTCCGGTGCGATGATGCCCGGCCCGCTGTTAACCGTAACGATTAATGAAAGCTCACGGCGTGGCTTTATGGCCGGCCCGCTATTGATTGTTGGCCACGGTATCCTGGAATTATTGCTGGTTGTCGGCTTATTGCTGGGCTTAGGCCCGCTGTTGCAGCAAGAATCTGTGTTTATCACCACCGCACTAGTGGGATCTGTTGTTTTACTATGGATGAGTATCGGTATGTTTCGATCCTTGCCCGCTTTGACTCTGCAAACCGAGGCCTCTGCCGGTAAAAGGAAAAATCTGCTGGTCGCCGGCATCCTTCTCAGCATTGTCAACCCCTATTGGATCATCTGGTGGGTGACCATCGGCCTGGGTTATATCCTGCACAGCTTAAATTACGGTATATGGGGCGTTGCGGCATTTTTCATAGGTCATATCCTGGCCGACCTGCTCTGGTATGCGGCGGTTTCGGCCAGCGTATGGCGGGGCAAATCTTTTTTAAGTGATCAGGCATATAAAATTTTAATCGGCGCTTGCGCCGTATTCCTGGTTGTTTTTGCTATCCTCTTTGCGTATTCGGGCGTTCAAAAAATTATCACTTAGGAACCCCATTTCTTCGCACTTTCTGTTCAATTTATCAGACCTGAGTTTTTAGGGCCTGTTTGAAATGTCTTAAATCGGCTGCAATGGCGTGAAAACAACTTATCAAACAGGCTTTTAAAACGATATACCCACTCATCACATTTCCTTCCGATAAAAATTCTTCGGGCGTAAAACTTCAAAACAGGGCATCCTTCATTTACCAGTTAACAAATAGGTAGTCATAAAAAAATGCAAACCACGAATAAACACTAATGGACTCAAATAAAAATCAATCATTCGTGGTTATTCGTGTTCATTCGTGGTTCATTAAGGGCTGCACTTCTTTGCAAAGTGTAAACTACTTTTAGACTGATATGAAAGATATCCAAAACAGGATAGGATTTTTCCATCCCCGTACCTCAAATATAGTTTTTATTAATGAATATAAAATACAATATCAATTTTTCCTATTTGACGCTTTTATATTATCTATGTAATATAGGCATTAGTTAAATTAACATGTCCCGAAAGTCCTTATGATTCCTGTCCCTTTACCGGATAAGAACAAATTGAAATATTCTGAAATTAAAAGGAGGAAATAATACATGCCCGATACCCCAAAAATACGCCTTACTGAGACTGTGGCAGGAGCTGGTTGAGCGTCCAAGCTGCCTCCGGGGGACCTGGACAGGGCGTTGCGTGGGATGGTGTTTCCAACCGATGAGAATGTTATCGTCGGTTTGGATATTGCGGACGATGCCGGTGTTTACAAAATATCAGATGATCTGGCGTTGATCCAGACGGTGGATTTTTTTACTCCCATTGTGGATGATCCCTATCAATTTGGACAGATTGCCGCCGCTAATGCGTTGAGCGATGTTTACGCCATGGGTGGAACACCCAAGACAGCCATGAACCTGGTGGCCTTTCCGGTCAAAACAATGGACATCACGGTTCTTCGACAAATCATACAGGGCGGAATTGATAAACTGGCCGAAGCAAGTGTCGTTCTCATTGGTGGCCACAGCATCGAAGACAAGGAATTGAAATACGGCCTGTCCGTCACCGGGTTCGTACATCCGGCGCGTGTACTCATCAAGAAGAATCTACATCCGGGAGACCGGTTGGTTTTGACAAAACCGCTTGGCACCGGAATTGTCAACACCGCCATCAAAGCGGGTATGGCTTCCGCGGAACTCACTGACCGGGTTACCCGTCAGATGGTATCGCTCAATCGTGACGCCGCAAGGATCATGTCGAATTTTGATATCAGCGCCTGCACCGATGTTACCGGCTTCGGTCTGCTCGGACACCTTGCCGAGATGGTATGCGGAACCGGTATGAGTGCCCGAATATTTTCGGATAATGTGCCGATGATTGCTGAAGCCTTGGAATTTGCTTCCATGGGGCTCATCCCCGCCGGTGCTTACAAAAACAGGCAATTTCGAGAGTCGACGATTACCTTTGCGGAAACGGTGGAACGTTCCCGGCAAGACGTTTTGGTTGATCCCCAGACCTCTGGCGGATTGCTGATTGGCGTAAACGCGAATCAAATCACCGAACTCGTCGCGGCCTTAAAAGATGGAGGCGTCGTCGCTGCCGCGCAGATTGGTGAAATACTGGATGGCCCCGAAGAGAAGCTACGGGTGGTATGACGCCAAATTTTTTCCGGTATACCGAGCAAATACAACATTTAGAAATAAAAAATAGGCATCCTTCATTTTCCGCTTAACACTTTAAAGGAGTGCTGAACCGAAGGTTTAGCGTTTACGCTGGCCTTTGCTAAACCTTCGGTTCAGCACTCCCCATGAAAGTGTAAACTACTTTTA
>JAOZRC010000289.1 GCA_029940345.1 Desulfobacterales bacterium | reverse complement strand
ATAATTGCGCTGATAACAAATTTAAGCATATACATGATGAAATCAAAGGAAACAACAACTATTTTTACTGACTGAATGTCTTTGTATACACGTAGATTTTAGCGAATTTCACGATTTTATGAATGTCTATAATTCTACTTTGGTAAATTGATATGTAGGGTGGGTGGAGCCTGGCGGAACCCACCAAATATGGCCGCCTGATTAACGAACGGTGGGTTCCGCCAGGCTCCAGCACCCTCCATTTGGCCAATTTTTTTAGATTTTTATTATTGCATGTACAAAAATGGCTGTCAAAATTCAAGTTACCAAAGTAGAAATAAAAAAGAAAAGAAAAAGGAGCATAACCATGAAACAAACATCTGGCTTACCGTTCAGGATTGATCAGCATCGGAAAATAGCATTACAGGTATGGCTGATTCTGCTGCTTGGGTGCATTATCAGTGTATTCAGTGCGCTGACATCATTCGCCAAGGAAACATCGAAGCAGCAGGTGTTGACCCAAAATATATCTGATTTAAATTCGCCCGACCCGAATACCGCTTCACGCGCTGCGGCTTCACTAGGCGTCAGCGCGGATTTGCGTGCGGTGGAACCGTTGATCGAGGCTTTGAAGAATAGTGATTCCATGGTTAAATATTCCGTTTCCGCCGCTTTGCAAAAAATCGGTGCGCCGGCGGTTCCGGCAATGATCACCCGGTTGGATAATGATGATGCTGAATTTATCGCGCTGCTTGCAGAAAATTTAGGACGAATCGGTGATCCGCGGGCCGTAATGCCTTTATGCCAATTGTTGTCCCAAAAGGTGTCTTATAAAGTACGCATGGCGGCTGTGAAAGCCCTTGGAGATATTCGCGATCCACGCGCAATTAAACCTTTGATTGACGTGATGAAGGAAAAATTTTCAGCGGAGCGGCATTTAGCGATGGAACCGCTGGTTAAGATCGGCGTATCCGCTTTGGAACCGCTGCTTGCGGAACTGAAAAGCGATGACCCGGATGTGGTGCGGATTGCCGCCGCCGCCTTGGTGAAAATCGGTGACTCACGTGCCACAGAGCCCTTGATTGACGTATTTGAGACAACGGATTCCAATGCTGTGCGCATCGCATTGGCCGGTGCTTTGGGAAAAATCGGTGATAAAAAGGCGATTCCGGCGTTACTTGCGGCGTTAAACGATGAGATGCCGGTGGTTCGACGACTGGCGGCAAGCGCTTTGGCCAAAATCGGCACACCGGCGATTGATGAACTGGTAAAAGTTCTGAAAAGCGGTGATTCGCCCGGGTTGCGCAAATCAGCGGCCCGGACGTTGGGAAAAATTGGCGACGTACTGGCCGTTCCCTTTTTGATTGCGGCGCTGGAAGATTCTGACGTCGAAGTCCGAAAGGCTTCCGCGCGTGCATTGGGCAGGCTTGATGATGAAAGCGCTGTGCTTCCGCTAATCAAACCGCTTCAAAATTCCTCCCCGGAATTAAGCAAAGCGGCCGCCGATGCGCTGGTTCGCCTGGAAGCCAAAGCGATCCCCCATCTGATCAGCCAATTGGAAAAAGATGTTTCCAATCGAAATGCGCCTGACAAAAGCGCTTTAACCGCGAATGTACTGGCCCGCACCTGTTCTGCCGCAGTTGAACCGCTAATCACACTTATTCAGCAATCAGACATTGCGGCGTTACGCGCGGTGGCTGCGGATGCCTTGGCCCAAATCGGCAAACCGGCGGTTGAACCGCTGATCGATGAATTGCTTCAAGAAGATCTTACTTTCCGGTCACCCTTGGAAAACATTCTGGCCCGAATTGGCCAACCGGCGCTTAAACCGGTCATTCGGTTAATGGAAAGCACCGATGAATTGGTGCGGCGTGCAGCCATAGCGATCTTAGGTGATATATGGGAGCAAGGCGCTGAGAAACCGCTCATCAAAGCGCTGGCGGATTGGAAAAACCGTCAACTCGCGGCCAAAGGGCTCAACGCGATGGAATGGCTACCCAAATTCGCATCAGACCGCGTTCACTATTATCTGGCAGTGGGGCAGGAGCAAACCGTATTAGACGACTGGAAAGTAAATAAGCAAATCCTGTTGCTTGATTTTAAGTCCGGCATCATGCTCAGAACCGAATATGCGATTCAGGCATTTTTGCGCTTAGGTAAAGAAAACCTGGTCCCTGAGATGATCCAGATAATGAAAGATGAACAAAGTCGAATCATCGCCCAGGCTTTTTTTCAATGTGGCAATGAACCGATGCGCCAAGCCGCTTTGAATTTCATGAAACGGTAATTAAGTGGAAAATATCTAAATCAGAATTCACAAATTTTAATCCTGGATATTCTGATCTAAATTCAGACGCCGTATCGTTTCAGACGTGGGCTCACCGGTGTGAACATCCCATCCTGAAAGCTCGCGATAATCGCGGATGATCGGTTCCAGATTTGTTCGTCGGCCTTTGTTGGCGCCTTCAATGAGTGGGGGGTGACCGGCAGCCCGCTGATTCAAAATGAAAGTTTCAGGCCGAATCCCGTGTTTGCAATTAAACAACTGTTTTACGGCCTGGATGCGTTCACCGATTTCCATGTATTGCGTAAGCGTTTTGTCCCAACCGGTCGCTGCATTGAGCCACCCTGACACCGGTATCCGGTCGGCGCCGATAAAGGCGCCAAATATGCAAACACCGGCGCCATTTAAAACATTCATATATTGGCCGCAGGCAATGGCCATGATCGCCTTTTTGCGATCGGTTTTATATTTACGGCCTTTGAAATACAGAAACCACGGCTTGGGCAGGGTTTTATCTTTTTTCCAGAGCCGGTACATTTCATAATAAAGCTGGGAACCGGTGTTATGACGCCCGGGTGCCGGGTCGACGCTGTAATGCAGCGCAAAACCGGGATCGTTGCGGCCATCGTGCATCGGCAGCTCTTGGCCGCCGGCATGAATGGCGAATGGCACCGCATCCACACCCAATTTTTCAGCCGCGTGTTTGACGCCATCTGCCAAAAGGTCGCCAATGCCTTCCCGTTTGATCATTTTGCGAATCAGCGCCACAATGGCATCGGTATTTCCCCAGGTGAGTTCCAGACCATCCGTATCCTCGGTCGTAAGCAGGCCGGCTTCATAACATTCCATGGCGAATGCGACGGTTCCACCCGCGGAGATCGTATCCATACCCGCCCGGTTCAACATTTCATTCAGATAAAAAATAGAATCGGCGTCGGCATTCATACATAAGCCGCCCAGGGCCAGCACCGTCTCGTATTCCGGTTTATGGGTTTCGGGATGTTTGCCTTTAACGGTGCATATACCACCGCATCCGAGCGGGCAGGAATAGCAGTGGTATTTTCTTTTTTCGCGTGCGATGATGGCATCCGGATTGACCGCCCCGGATTTGTCAGGCCCGAAATCCCGGTCAGAACCCTTCCAATTTTTGATGGGTGCGTCGCCCATCTCCACTGACATCTGATTCATGCTGACGGTTCCCCATTTTTTCAGCATAATTTTGTACAACATGCCGTCCATGGCCAGTTGAGTCGGTAAAAAACGCATCAATGCACCCAGCCAGGCGGTCCACGGACCGGAAATAAACGGCGGTTGCCACTTCACATATTTATTGCACTTGCGGCTTAAACGCCGGATTTCGGCTTTATCATGCACCTCTATTTTTTGGGAACCGGACAGCACCACCGCTTTGAGCTTTTTCGATCCCATTACAGCGCCCAATCCGGAACGCGCTGCCATTCTGCCCCGATCATTGGAGATGCCGGCGATCAGAGAACATTTTTCACCGGCCGGACCGATACAGGCGACGCGCGCCTTTCTTTTGCCACCCACCTCTTTAATCAGCAGACGTTCGGTTTCCACCGTATCCAGTCCCCATAAATGGGAAGCATCACACAATTTGGCCACACCGCCTTGCATCGCCAGGTACACCGGTGTTTCGCTGATACCCCTGAAAAAGATACCGTCATAGCCGCATCGCTTGATCGCCGGTGCGAAATTGCCGCCACAGTTGGATTCGCCCCATCCGCCGGTAAGCGGTGATTTGCCCACTGCCATCCAGCGGCCGGTAAACAGACTGCCGCTGCCAGTTAGCAGACCGGCGACAAACCCGAGGATATTATCCGGTCCCAAGGGATCGGCACCGGCCGGTATCAGATTGTAAAGCTGATAAGCGCCTAAACCCATGCCGGCCAGATACTCCAGATAAACGGTTTCCGCAATTACGATCTCTTCAATCAGGCCGGTTCCCAAATCCGCCATAAGAATTTTGCCCATATAGCCTTTGTTCATATTATAACTCCTTTAGAATGATTTAATCGCCTGTGCCAGTGTTAAAACATCCACATACCGGGCGCCGTTGTTCATCAGAATGCGGGCGCATTCATTAACAGTCGATCCGGTGGTTAACACATCATCGATAAGAAGAATCCGTTTCCCCTTGATTTTTTCAGGCGTTTTAACCGCAAAAGCGTTTTTGATATTCGCCTGACGATCTTTAACAGACATACCGACTTGTGATGCGGTTTGCTGCGTTCGCACAATAATTTCACGTTCAATCAGAACAGACGTCAGGTCGATCTGAAACGTTTTGGCAACAGTGCGCCATTTACGCACCATCAGAAAGGCCTGGTTAAAGCCTCTTTGGTACATTCGTCGCCAATGAAGCGGAACCGGTGCGATGATGTCAATATCACGCGCATCCCAATATCGAATAAAAATGGAAAAAAGAATAAATGAAAACGGTTTTTCCAATTGTATTTTATTGCGATATTTATAGCAATAGATCAGATCTTTAAACATTTCATTATACACTGCAAAAGCGCGCGCTTTTCTAAAATGACGTGCTGATTTAAGACATTTACCGCAAAGGTGGTCTGAGCCTTCGCGGGATTTGAACATAATTCCGCACCGGGGGCATAACGGCGATTCCACCGCATAGAAACCGGACTGGCATTGGGAACACAGATATGCGGTCATAAGCCTCCGAAAACGAATAGGGTCACGAAGATTCGCATTCGGATTGGCATAAAGCGCCCTGGCTTCTTCGTAGCGTTCATTCGGAATTCGATAACTTTTACGACATTTTAAACAAATGGGTGGGAACACTCCCTCTCGGACAGATTTAATAACCCGATTTAATAGGATCGCATCGGTAAATTTCATCAGATTCCCAGATCATCCAGCGGACTGACCACCCCCTGGCCGCCCTGATTCAAAATGTGCGTATAGATCATCGTCGTAGATACATCCTTGTGTCCCAAAAGCGCTTGGATGGTACGGATATCCGTACCGCGCTGCAAAAGATGCGTGGCAAAGCTGTGTCTGAACGTGTGCGCACTGATTCTCTTGGTCAGACCCGCTTTGCGCGACGCCGTTTTGATGGCTTTGTTAAGGACACTGGGATCGATATGATGTCGCCGCGTGATACCGCCGCGAGGATCGGTCGCAAGATTACGCGCAGGAAACACATATTGCCAACCCCATTCTTTGGCGGCCTTCGGATATTTGCGTTCCAAGGCATGCGGTAAATAAACCGCCCCGTAACCATCTTTTAAGTCCATTTGATGGATTTCCCGGACGTTGACCAAATGGTTCTCCAAAATCGGTTGAACCGAAGATGGAAACGTCGTTGTACGATCTTTATTGCCCTTGCCGCAGCGCACCGTAATCGCTTTCATTTTATAATCAATATCCTGGACACGTAAACGAATCGTTTCGGAAATTCTTAGCCCGCCCCCATACATCAGTTTTACGGCCAGTTGAGTCGTCCCCCGCATCAGGGCGATAACGCTGCTCAACTCTTCACGCGTCATCACCACCGGAACATTTATTTTCGGTCTCGCGCGAATCGCATCAATTTTTTCATTCAATGGCTTTTGCATCACCATGCGGTATAAAAACAACAGCGCATTCATCGCCGTATTTTGAGTGGATGGAGCCACTTTCTGATTAACCGCCAAATGGGTCAAAAACGCTTCGATTTTTTGTTCCCCATTGACCAAATCATCGCGTGAACTCATGTTATGGAAATGAATATACCGTTTAATCCATTCGGTATAGCTTCGTTCCGTATGAATGGAATAATGATGCAGGCGCATCACATCGTGAACTTCATCAAGAATTTTGCGATCTTTTTTTATTGACATGATTAAATGAAAATGATTTAGTTTATTATGATCGTTTCAGGTGCATTCTCGCGCGAATCGCATCAATTTTTTCATTCAATGGCTTTTGCATCACCATGCGGTATAAAAACAACAGCGCATTCATCGCCGTATTTTGAGTGGATGGAGCCACTTTCTGATTAACCGCCAAATGGGTCAAAAACGCTTCGATTTTTTGTTCCCCATTGACCAAATCATCGCGTGAACTCATGTTATGGAAATGAATATACCGTTTAATCCATTCGGTATAGCTTCGTTCCGTATGAATGGAATAATGATGCAGGCGCATCACATCGTGAACTTCATCAAGAATTTTGCGATCTTTTTTTATTGACATGATTAAATGAAAATGATTTAGTTTATTATGATCGTTTCAGGTGCATTACAAACTGATTTATACTATATTGCAAATAATTCATCTATTTTGAAATGGCAAGACAAATATGCCTGAAAACGCCTTAAATATCAAATCATCATGGCAAATATGCCCATTTTTATACGATTTCAGGTATTGTCAGGGCAATTATACCTGACTTTTATATAGATAGGGTAAAAGTGCCTTAAAATTACCTTTGTGCGATAGTATCAGGGCAAATATGCCCGAATTAAAACAAACAGGGCAAAAATGCCCGAAAATTACCGAATAAAGTTGATGACATCAGGGCGAAAGTACCTGATAATCATGGTTATATTAAGCCTATCGGCAGGTCATCGCGGCAGTGACAGTGCGGAGGCCGGTC
>JAOZRC010000007.1 GCA_029940345.1 Desulfobacterales bacterium | reverse complement strand
CATAGGCGTAAGACATATTTCAAAATCACCAATTATGACCGTGCCAAGTATATTTGCGCAGGCTATTAACTTCGTCCTTATGGAATTGAGACCACGAATCACACGAATCACACGAATGGTTTCTTCAAAGGAGCAAAACAGATGCCCCAATCTTTATCCCTGGCATACTCTACCTGTCCGAATGACACCTTTATTTTCTATGCCATAGCTCATGGCTTGGTCAATTGTGGTGGGCTTTCCTATAATATCACACTTGAGGATGTTGAGACGCTTAATCTGAACGCTATTGAACAGCGCTATGATATTACCAAGCTTTCGTTTGCCGCATTAGGCTTTCTTCAGGATAGTTACGGTCTGCTGCGCACCGGTGCGGCACTAGGCCGAGGATGCGGGCCGTTGATTGTGGCCCGTCCCGGTGCGGCCGTTGATCTGATGAGATCGGCGCTGATCGCGATCCCGGGTGAACGCACCACCGCCAATTTGTTGCTGGGTCTTTTTCTTAAAGATCAGTTAAATTTCAAAACTCCTTTGGTGACAGCCATGTGCTTCGACCGGATCATGCCCGCTCTTTGTGAAAAGAAAATCGATTTTGGTGTTATCATTCACGAAGGCCGCTTCACTTACCAGGATCACGGTTTAGTTTGTCTCGCCGACTTAGGCCAATGGTGGGAACAAAAGACCGCTTTGCCGATTCCGCTGGGTGCGATCGCCATTCGCAGGGATTTATCCGAAGCTATCAAAAACACCGTTGAAAACACCATTGGCGCAAGTGTTCGATTTGCGTTCAATAATAGAGACGCCACTGGCGATTACGTCAAAAAATATGCCGCTGAGATGTCTGGAACCGTTATTACACAGCACATCGACCTGTATGTGAACCGGTTTTCATACGATCTGGGCGAAGAAGGCGTTCGAGCCGTAGAACGGCTCTTTAAAATGGCCCGCAAAGCCAATTTACTGCCTGAAAGTAACGCGCCTCTTTGGGCATGTTAAGGTGGCAACTGTTTGCACTAAAATTCAAAACGGAAAGCTTTTTCACTTCAATCACGAATTGTCAAACAGGCTCTAAGAACAGATGGATATTTATATGTTATGAGACACGGGGCCAAAACAATCGACAGCATCATTCACAAGTTATGCCGGAACGGATTTGAAGCCTATATTGCCGGTGGGGCTGTCAGAGACTTGCTTCAAGGTTATGAACCATCTGATGTGGATGTGGTCACCAATGCGAAAACTGAAGATATCCGCCGAATATTCCGGGGGTTTAAGGTTGTGGCAGCCGGAAAAAGCTTCAAGGTGAACCTGGTTGATGGCATTGAAGTGGCGACCTATCGCAACAGTGCATCCTCTCAAAAGCCTGTTTCCCTGGAAACGGATTTGAAACGGCGTGATCTCACAATCAACAGCATGGCGCTTTGCCCCTATTCAGGCGATCTGACAGATCCGTTTGGCGGTTTGCGTGACTTAAAGAATAAAGTTATCCGTTTTACAGAAAGCCCGGAGGCGCGTATCAAAGAGGATCCCTGTCGCATTGTCCGCGCCTGCCGCTTTCTAACAAAAATTGATGGCGTATTTGATCAAAATAGCCTGAAAGCAATGCGTCATTATAAAAATTTGGTGAAAGCGCAGGTGGCACCGGAGAGAATCCGCCTGGAAATTATGAAAACGCTGGAATACGCTAAACCCAGTATCTTTTTTAACGCTTTACAATCTATCGGCGTGCTGGCCGATATCCTTCCCGCTTTAAACCGGTGTATGGGACTTGACGGCGGCCCGTATCACAATGAAACGGTTTTCGCGCATTGTATGATGGTCGGTGATGCACTCTCACCCCAAAGAAAGCGGCTGCGACTGGTCGGTTTTCTTCATGATGTGGGCAAAGCCGAAACAATCCAAATACATAATGGCCGGGTGCGCTTTATCGGGCATGAAAAGTCGCTGGACCGGATGATGGCGGATTTGAAAACGCTTAAATTTACAATCAACGAACAGACCCATATTAAAGCGCTGATCAACCTGCACATGCGCCGAATAAAAACGGATAGCACTCCCAAAGCGGTGCGACGGTTTCTCGCCGCCTGCCAAAAAAAACAAATTGATTACACCGATCATTTACGCCTGGCAATTGCCGATCGTAAGGGCAATCTGGCAAAACCTGATTATACGCAGACGCAACTAAAAGTGATATGTAAACGCATCCGTACTGAATTGTTCGGTACACAACCCGGTGCTTTCGGTCTCGCCGACCTGGCATTAACCGGTCGGGATGTGATGCGTATCCTGAAAGTTTCTCAAGGGCCGGTGATCGGCCAGACGTTGAAAAAATTGTTGGCCGCTGTGATTGACAATCCCCGGTTGAATACGCCTGAACACTTAACCGCAATGATTCTTGAACCACGAATGAACACGAATGAACACCAATGAACGCTATCATTCGTGTCTATTCGTGTTTATTCGTGGTTCGGAATTTTTACGCAGCATCCAAATCACAAAATAAATAACCGGCGTATCCAGAACCGCAATCCCAAACTTGATAACCCACTGACCGACAATCAAAGGCCACACCGGCATGACACCGTAAAAAGCGATAGTCACAAAAAGAGATGAATCCAAGAACTGCGACACAGCAGTGGAAAGATTGTTTCTAAGCCATAAATGACGTTCGCGCGTCACTTTTTTCCAGAAATGAAACGCCCATACGTCATGGAATTGACTGACCAGATACGCAATAAATGATGCGACGATAATCCTGGAGGTGCTGCCTAAAATCGTTTGAAAGGCGTCTTCCCCTTTCCAAAAAGGCGCTTCAGGCCAGAGAAGGCTTATTTGTACAAGTCCCAAGACCACCAGAAGCATAACAAACCCGCCTAAAATAACATGTTGCGCACGGGTTTTACCCCACATTTCACTGATAACATCCGTGCATATAAACGTTACCGAATAGGCCAACACGCCTGCCGGAACAAAAAATCCGGCCACGACAATAATCTTAACGGCCAGAATCGAAGCGATTGTCAGGCTGCCTGCAAAAATTGCGACAAGCAGAATAAATGCGCGGCTCTCTTTTGAATCATGATGCATCCGTAAAAAGTCCTTGCTTTGTATTGAAATTTCAGGAGTCCTTCATTTGTCATTTAACAATCAAACAGTCATTAAGAAATGCAAACCACCAATGAACACGAATAGACACGAATAAAAATAAATTATTCGTGTCTATTCGTGTTCATTAGTGGTTCATTTCTACGCCAAATTCCAAAAAGTGTAAATCGGAAAATAAAGAATGCCAAAATATCTTTCATGTCATCTGTTTTTTGGCATCCGCACAGGTTGATTTTTTCTTTTGACACGCCTCGTATTTTTATCTAAAATGTTTTATAATTAATCACAATAAATTTACTTCAAGAATATATAGGAGGGAAACACCCATGAATTATGCCAAGTATGCCACGTTGCATGCACGCCATCTGCCCGACAAAATTTGCCTGATTGAACGGACGCCGGCCGAAAACAAACGCAGAACACTCACATGGAAACAGTTCAATGATGAAATCAACAAAACCGCCAATTATCTGTCAAAGGATCTGGGGGTTCAAAAAGGGGATTACATCATGCACCTTCAGAACAACTCTCTTGAGTGGTTGATAACCTATTATGGCATTATAAAACTCGGCGCGGTCGTAGTTCCGCTAAATTTCCGGTTTGTCGAATCTGATATTCTTTATGCCGCTGATATTTGCAACCCCAAAGTTTTCATTTTAGGAGATGAATTCTTGCCGGTTGTCCAACCGATCCAAAAGCAAATGGCAACGGTGGAATCCTATATCTGTATGGGGGAAACCGTACCGCCGGATATGACAGATTTTCAGACGATTACGTCCGGTTCTGATACAAATGAAGCGCTTGTTGATGTAAGCGACGATCATGATTTGGCTATGATGTTCACTTCAGGAACCACCGGCCAACCCAAACCGGTGCTGCACACTCATTTCTCTTTGAATAACACCGCCATTGGCAATGGCATGAGTTATTTTGTGGAAAAAAACGACAATTATGTGTTTTTCCTTCCATTGTATCATAGCGGAACCATGTTTTTATGGGCGCCTTTTTATGCCACAGGCGCTTGTGGAACGATTATCCGGGATTTAAAACATCCTAAACAAATTTTGGAAGCGATCAGTGAAGAAAAAGGAACAGACGTACTTATTGTCGTACCGGTCGCGATTCCCCTGTTAAACTGCATTCAAAATGGTGAAATCAAACTGGATGATTATGATCTTTCCACCTGGAGATATCTTGAGATCGGTGCTCAACCGGTGCCCTTCGATATTATGAAACGACTGGTCAACACATTTCCCAGTGGGGTTTCCAATATATATGGTATCACTGAAGGTGGCGGCGGCGGTATTTTTAATCTGTATCCGGAGGAGGTGCTTCAAAAACCGGGATCCATCGGTAAACCTACGTTTGGCGTAGAGGCCCAAGTGGTCGATTTTGAAGGCAAGGAAGTCGGTGAAAACGAGGTGGGTGAATTGATTTTTTCCACCCCGCGTATGATGAAGGCGTATTTTAATAATGAACAAATGACCCGCGAAACCCTTAAAGATGGCTGGCTTTACACTGGCGATCTTGTTAAAACCGATCAAGAAGGCTACTATTACATCGTTGATCGTCTGAAGGATATGGTGACCTGTGGAGGCGAAAATATTTTCCCAGTGGAAGTGGAAGACGCCTTGATGGATCATCCCAAAATTGATGATGTCGCCTGCATTGGCCATCCGGATGAAAAGTATATTGAAATTCTGATGGCCATTGTTCAGCTAAAAAAGGGTGAGACCATGACCGAGGAAGAGGTCATTGAATTTGCCAAAACAAAGCTGGCGATCTACAAGGTTCCCCGTAAAATTTTGTTTGATGATTTGATGCGCAGTGCCACCGGCAAATTGATGAAACCACAAATGCGTGAAAAATATACCGGACGTAGAGAAGCGTTTCAAAAACTTGATTAGCTGCCGGTGATAAAAAGCGGAGTGCAAACTTCAGTTTGCCTGTTCCGACATTGGCAAGGCAAACTGAAGTCTGCGCTCCTGAAAGAATATTATAAAATGAAAAATATCTTTCTGCTTCAAAACGTCATCCAGGATTATGCTTGGGGATCATCCACCGCCATCCCCGCTTTGATGGGAAACGAGAACGCATCCGGCCCCCCCCAGGCCGAACTATGGATGGGCGCGCATCCCAAAGCCCCTTCAATGGTTAAAATTGGCAATCAGCCAGTATCATTAGCTGATCTTATCAAAAAACACCCGCAAGATATCCTGGGTGAATCAACTGCCGCCCAATTTAATAACCGTCTTCCTTATCTATTTAAAGTGCTGGCCGCCGCCCAGCCCCTCTCAATCCAGGCGCATCCTGATCTTAAACAGGCCAAACAGGGCTTTGAAAGGGAAAACCGATTGGGGATTCCGCTAAACGATCCCCAGCGCAATTATCGCGATAACAACCATAAACCCGAATGCTTATGCGCTTTAGGGCCATTTTGGGCATTAAACGGTTTCCGCGAGATTGATAACATACTTGGCCTGATAGCAAAGCTCAATCTCAACTGTCTGGCAAAAGAGGCGGCATATATAAGAGACAATCCGAATTCTTCCGGTTTAAAAGCCTTTTTTCAGGCGCTGTTGACCATGCCGGCCAAACAGAAACAAGTGGTTCTCACCCAGGCAACCGCTGAGGCATCTATCCTATCTGATACAAATCCGGCTGAAACAAATCCGGCGTTCCAATGGATTTTAAAGTTGAATCAGGCTTATCCCCAGGATATTGGTGCTTTGGCACCCCTATTTCTAAACTTAATCTGTCTTCAACCGGGTGAGGCCATTTATCTCAAATCCGGGGAGTTGCATGCCTATCTTGAAGGCGTCGGCATTGAATTGATGGCCAATTCGGATAATGTGCTGAGAGGCGGATTGACCGCGAAGCATATTGATGTTCCGGAGCTGCTGCGATGCCTCAATTTTGAAGAACGGGAACTACAGATCAGCACTCCTGATAAAATAAACGCCTTCGAATGGGTCTATCCCACTTACGCAGAAGAATTCATGCTTTCCAAAATGGTGATTAAGCAAGCGATGGGTGCGGTGTCAATTGAGAGTCCCAGTGTTGAAATAGTGCTTTGCACAGAGGGTGCTGCTGCGATTACCGATATCAGCAACAATCATCAAGTAGCCCTGGATAAAGGTGCATCTGTCATCGTATCAGCTTCGGCATCACAATACAGCCTTGCGGGGCAGGCCACCCTGTATAAAGCATCCGTTCCTGACCCGCGAATCGCCCTGTTTAGACGTTCGTAACCGTTTCTGAATACGGAACGTTTAATACAGCACACTAGTCCCCGCGTTGAAAAAACGCTTTTATCTTAGAGACAACGTAATTTTGTTGATCGGATGTAAGTTCCGGATATACCGGCAGCGCTAATGTCTGTAATGCGGCCTGTTCGGCAACAGGAAAATCACCCTGTTGATAGCCTAAATCGGCAAAACATTCCTGGAGGTGGAGCGGAAGAGGATAGTAAATTTCCGATCCGATCCCCTCTTCATTTAAAAATTGGCGCAACTGGTCCCTCTTTTGTTTGAGTCGGATGACGTATTGATTGTAAATATGACGGTCTTCCGTGACCGCCGGAAGAACGACCCATTCGCCTAAGCCAGCATCCTGGAAAAGTGTATTATAGCGGGCCGCATTTTCTTGCCGCGCCAGTGTCCACGCGTCGAGATGTTTTAGCTTAATCGAAACAATTGCCGCTTGAAGCGCATCCAGTCTGAAATTGCCGCCAATTATTTTATGGTAGTATTTGGGCTTTGAACCGTGGGATCGTAAGATGGCTAATCGGGCATGTAAATGATCCGAATTGGTGGTTACAATCCCGCCATCTCCAAAAGCACCCAGGTTTTTAGAAGGGAAGAAAGAAAAACAACCCAAATCGCCGATTGATCCGGCGCGATTGCCCTTATATTCCGCACCAATCGCCTGGGCGGCGTCTTCGATAACGACGATGTCGTATTTTTGGGCAGTTTCCGTAAGCGGATCCATGTCAGCACATTGTCCATACAGATGCACCGGGATGATGCCTTTAACATGTGTTCTTGTTTCCGCGTCCATATCATGGAACAGTTTTTCCAGCTTTTGCGGATCAATATTAAATGTGTCCGGGTCAATATCAACAAATGCAGGTCGCGCGCCAACACGCACGATTGAGCCAACGGTGGCAAAAAAAGTATAGGGCGTTGTTATCACTATATCTCCCTGGCCGATTTGTGCCGCCATGAGTGAGATCAGCAACGCGTCGGTTCCTGATGAAACACCGACCGCGTGTTTTGTTCCGCAATAGGCGGCAATTTCCTGCTCCAACTGAACCACATGTGGCCCCATAATAAAATACTGGCTTTCAAATATTTCGCCAGTGATTTTCATCACATCGTGTTTAATGCTTTGGTATTGACTCTTCAGATCAAGCAAAGGCACTTGCATACGTTTCACTCCTTGGTTTCTAATTCAATTTCAGAAATTGCTTTTTTAAACTTGGTGCTGATATCAAGTGTCAGCGAAGCTGCGTCTTCCAAAAGAGACGAAACCTCTTCCATTTTCGCGTCTTTGGCTTTCAGCGCCCAATTTTGATAATTATCGGCGTGTTCAGCGTTGTGTTTGATCCAATGCTCCAGTAATGTAACCATTTTTTCCTGGAATGATAAATCACTTTTAATTTCATGTTCGTGATGATGATGATGTGTCATTTTGACCTCTTTGCTAAAGTTACGAAATTTAGTATTTTGATTTAAACCGGTTTTGAGCCAAACATAGTCCTGCAATTGTTGTGCTGTCACGAATAGCACCCGTATGAATCATATTGAGGGCGTCTTCGAATTTGACTTTATGAACTTCAAGGATTTCATCGGCATCCAGGTGTTGTTCAGCAGGCGTCATATCAGAAGCCCAAAAGATATGGATGCACTCGTCGGAATAACCCGGTGCGGGAACAATCTTACCAAGCTTATCCCATGTGTCCGCTATGAAACCTGTTTCTTCCGTTAATTCACGTTGGGCGCAAAAGAGGGGTTCTTCAGCGCCATCTGATGTACCAGCCGGAATTTCCCACAGATATCCGCCAACGGCATGGCGATATTGTTTTAACAGGATAATTTCATCTTTATTAACCATAGGCACGATTGCCGATGCGCCGGGATGACGGATAATATCCAATTCTGTTGTTACACCATTATCCAATGATATTTTTTCGGAAATCAGTTTGAATGTGCGTCCCTGATGCCGCGTTATCGTATTGATAACTTTTATCATCCTTATGTGCCCCCATCAGTCTTCAGTAATTTATAACTTTAAACTCCAAACTCTTCTTTCAATAAGCAACAGCCAATCTTATACTCTGGGGAACCGTCTTCCATATAGCTGATATTTTCAGGCTGGATAAGTTTATTCATTACACATCCTTCCGGAATATCCAGATTGAAAAGATCACTTTCATTAATCCGATCTGTTTTGGTTAAAACCGGATGATGATCTGCCCCGGTTTTCATGATGTAACTATGCAAAGGAAAATCTTCGCACAATGGGCACCGATAAACTCTGCCGTTTGGGAAAATAAAAAAGTTCTGAGCAACCTTTCCCGCACAGTAAAATGGTTCTCCTTGATCTAAATACACTTTCGGATAAGTGGTCGCAATACCTGATTCGGCGGCTTTTTGTGCAACAGCGGGAATCCGTTCAATCCATTCATGTTTAGCCATTGAGAGGCGTTCAAAGGGATCGGCGTGTTTTTGATGTTGATGAGAATCCGAAGCCGAATTTCCACGCAGTCCGATAACCTGGATAAAAAAACGACTGACGCCCAGTTTTTTTAGCAAAGCGGGCATTAATTCAATTTCATGAAGATTGATCCGGCTGACCGTATATATCAAACTCGTATTAAAGCCTTTGGCAACGGCGGCGTGAATACCTTTGACGCATTCCCCATAAGATCCCGTTCCGCGTATGGCATCATTGACAGAGGCGGTCGCTCCGTCCATGCTGAAGCTGATATAGTCCAGAACATCCGGACTGACTTTGGTAAGAAAATCATGGAACAGGTAACCGTTTGTATCGACTGTCACGGATCTGTAGCCCAATTGCCGGGCTTTGTGAACAGCCCGGTGTAAACGCGGATGAAGTGTCGGTTCACCCCCCAGGAAGATTACATTGGGTTTATGGCATTTTTCAGCAAAAACAGCTAACCAGGCGTCAATAACATCTGAAGAAAGCATGTTTCGGCCATGTTGTTCGCTGTTAATGTAACAATGGCGGCAGTTGAGGTTGCATTGGGTCAGGATGTGAAAAAAAACATTCGATGCTTCAGGTGCAAAAGTGACGGTCCTGTGGTTGCCAATTGTAATTTTTTTGGCAGACCGATTCATTTAGATGGTTTTTTCATGAGAGATTTGACTTTTTCCTCTAATACTTTAATTTGGTTGCGTGCCGTCAGGAGTTCCTCATTCGAAGCGCGCAGCCGGATAGACATATATTCGGCAAAAATACGGTACAATAAGAGCATCAAATCCAGGCGTTCATCCATTTCACCATCATGTTTGAGTCGATCTTTGGCCAATGTGTCCACGGCTAAACAAACCGTTGTGCCTTCAGCGTACACGGAGGCCGAACGTCCCAGGTTGTCCAGGATGCGCATCTCACCAAATATTTCCCCTTTTTTATCAATTTCACAAATACCGACGCCTTCTTTGACGACCCTGACGGACCCGGAAAGAAGAAAATAGAGCCAGGGGTCTGTATCAGCTTCTTTGATAATTCTTTCACCATGTTCATATTGCCGAATTTTGCTGAGTCGCAGCAATCTCCCCAGGCTATGGGTCTCAAAGTGTTTTAAGGTGGGCAGTTCATACAATTTTTGGATGTTTTGAATATTATCCTGAAGGTATTTTGATTCTATCATGCCTTTCCCTCGGATGCGAAACCGTATAATCCAAGCTTGGAACAGAGCTTATCCTGAGCTTTTGGCCCGGTTTCAATTTTCAAATTAATAGTAATTATTCCCAATTTTCAAGACAATCTTTTGAAATTCCTTTTTCGAATTCCACCGGGTAGCAGCCGTCAAAACAGGCTTTACAAAAAGGATTCGCGGTTTTATCTACGCCGGTGGATTCCAGCAAGCCTTCAAGGCTGAGGTAGTAAAGCGAATCCAAATTCAGCATACGACGAAGGTCTTCAACTGAATAACTGGCCGCAATCAGTTCACCTTTGGTGGAAAAATCAATACCATAATGACATGGATAGCGATGCGGCGGCCCGCTCACGCGCAAATGCACCCGTTTTACGCCTAAGTCACGCAACGCCTTTACGCGTGTTCTTACGGTGGTACCACGTATGATCGAATCTTCGATAATGATAATATCTTTACCTTTAAGAAGCTTTTTAACCGGATTGAGCTTTACTCTCACTGCGAAATCACGCATACTCTGAGTCGGTTGGATAAATGTGCGACCCACATAGTGATTCCGAATCATGCCCATCTCAAACGGAATTCCGGATTCTTCTGAATAACCGATTGCCGAGTAAGTCCCCGAATCCGGAAAAGGCATCACCAAATCAGCTTCCACCGGCGCTTCTTGCGCTAACCGTCTACCGTGCGCTTTCCTGACCTGGTAAACATTTAACCCGTGAAATGTACTATCCGGTCTCGCAAAATAAATGAATTCAAAAATACAAAAGGTGCGTTTGGGTGCTGTTAACGCCTGATCATCCGTTGACGGTATACTTTTGACGCCATCTTCATTGATAATCACGATTTCACCGGGATCAAGTTCGCGGACAAATTCGGCTTCCACTAAATCAAGCGCACATGTTTCGGAGGCAAGCATGTAGTGACCGTTCAGTTTCCCCAAGCACAATGGCCTGAATCCGTTGGGATCTTTAATCCCGATCACTTCCCCCCGACTGGTGAGCATCGCAAATGAATAAGCGCCTTTCAAGCGACGGACGGTTTCAATTAAGGCACCCTCGAAACCCAGCTTTAGATTTTTTACAAATAAATGGAGAAAGATTTCACTATCATGCGTTGTCTGAAAAATAGAACCGGCTTCTTCCAGTTCATTTTTTAAATGGATCGAGTTAACGATATTACCATTATGCGCCACCGCATAAGATTTTTTACTATGGCGGACGACAAACGGTTGGGCATTGGATAAAATGGAGCCACCGGTGGTGGAGTACCGGACATGACCGATCGCACTGCCTCCGTTTAGCGCATCTAAATGCGACGTATTAAAAACATCACATACCAAGCCCATGCCCTTGTGGGATTGGATACTTTGTTTGTGAGATACGGCGATGCCGGCACTTTCCTGCCCCCGGTGTTGAAGGGCATACAAGCCGAAATATGTCAATGTGGCCGCTTCAGGATGCTGGTAAACAGCGAATATACCACATGCGTCGCGTGGCCTTAATGATTGATTTGAAGTTAGATTTTTCAATTTGTTGCTCTTTTAGCTCATCTTTTTTAGCTCATTCCAAAGGATTCCGGTGGTCCACTTCATTCCTGTTTTACTCTTATAACCACCGGAATTTAATAAAGCGACTATTTTTTTTGCGGTGGCCTTTTTTTTTCGTTCCCGCTGAATAATTTTCAACGCTTCTTCATATTGTTCGTGATACAGGTCTTTGGTCGGGCCGATGCCTTTATCTGCTTTTCTTATAAAACCATGTTCGCGGGAATCCAATCTCAGGTTGGCATACGTCCATTTGACGCCGGTTCGGCTATAAAGTTTCTTTTTATTTAAGCATGTGACAATATCTTTTAGCGGCATCCCTTTTTCGAACAGTTCTTCCATTAGTTTGATAGATTTTTTATATTGTTCTTTGTACTTTTCTTTTACAGACGGACGATATTCAAATTCATCCGGATTAATTTGCGGCAGTGGCTCAACTTCATAGGTCTGGTTGGCCTCTTCAGCTTTTCTTTTTTGATACTTGGCGTACATTTCACTATAAACAGGGCAGTTTTCATTGCAATCAGCACGAAACGGATTGTATTTACAATCGCACCTGAATTGAACATCGGATTTGAAAATATATTTCAAATTGGATTTGGTGCTGTGCCTGATTTTTGATTGCGAGCTGGATGATAAAGGGGCGAGAACATCAAGGCTATACCCAAGTATCCATTCCCGGCATCCGTCGGCATCTGTTCCGTTAGATTTAAACCACTTTAAAAGGTATTGCGTAACATCCTGGCGTGTCGGCATTGTATACTTATCGGAAAATCGCTCCGGTGACAAACCGTTTTGCACTAAATCTTCAATACAAGGATATAAAATTCCTGGAATGTCCTTCTGATCTATTAATTTTATTAGTTTGTTCAGGTACATATCTGATCCTGCCCTTTGATTAATATAAACTTTCAGATAATTGATTTCATAAGAATAGAGTAAGGAGTCGTAAATTATACATACGCGGACGACCGATTACGCCCGCGGACGACCGATTACGCCGCCAAATTAATTTTCTGGATGTCATAGTGACGCCTATATCACACCTCATTCATATAGTCAAAAGTGAAGTTTTAGGCTAAGGGATATCCTAAATTATACTGCTCCGATTTTAGTTTTCCCGAAATAGTGAGTGCAAGATTTTGCTTGCATGAAAAATAATAGGGAAAATCAAAATTGGAATACAAATGCTAATATTGAGCTTATAAGCATAGCTGATAAATATCAAGAAAATATTTACGGTGAAACAAAAGGGGCGTTTTTATCAGACCTCTTATGCCGGTGAAAAACAGGGCGACATTTTCAGCAGATTAATATGCATCTTTCGGCATCCTTCATTTTACCCCGAAAGTGGTTTACACTTTACCAAGGAGTGCTGAACCAACGGTTTAGCATAGACAAGCGCAAAATGCCAAACCTTTGGTTCGGCACCCCTTCGATTTGTTAACCGGAAAAAGAAGGGTGCCCATCTTTCTTTTCAATCCTTGACAATGCAGAGTTAGCCGATAAATGGGTTGACATGCATCATAAAAACAATGTAAAAGCGTCCTCTTATGGATTTTGGAAAAATACAAATGATCGGAACCGACGCTGCGCATAAGGGTGCTGAAATTTTGCTTTCTTATTTCGGCAAAATATCCGAATATGATAAAAAAGGAGCGACTGATCTGGTCACTCGAGCCGATATCGAATCGGAAAAAGCCATTATCCAAACGATCCGTAAGCATTTCCCCGATCATACGATTATCGCCGAAGAAAGCGGTATAAACCAAGGCGACCCACGGTGTCAATGGATTATTGATCCTTTAGACGGCACCACCAATTTTGCCCATCATCTGGCGCTTTGCTGCATTTCCATCGCCTTTTCCATCGACGCCCGTATCGCCGTTGGCATTATTTTCAATCCGATGACTGATGAGTTGTTTACAGCGATAGACGGACACGGCGCATATTTGAATGAGCGCCCCATCTCTGTTTCTGAAACGCCGACGGTGTCAGAAAGCCTCCTGGTTACCGGTTTCCCCTATCACTTTAAAGATATCTTCGATTCCGTAATGAACCGATTCGAGAATTGCCTGGTTGCGGCGCAGGGCGTTCGAAGGCTTGGGTCGGCGGCACTTGATTTGTGTTATGTCGCCTGCGGTCGCTTTGATGCCTTTTGGGAACAAAAACTAAATCCTTGGGATACTGCCGCCGGCTATTTAATAGCCAGGGAGGCGGGTGCCAGAGTAACTGATTTTAGTAACCGGGCTTTTACGCCGGATAAAAAGGAAATCCTGGCAACCAATGGTCAGATTCACCCAGAGATGCTTGATCTGATGAAGATTAAAAAAGGATAATGAATACTGATGAAGGAAACAATTGCAAAGAGAGAGTTGGCTGATAGCCATTTGGGATGTTTTAGCGAGTTTAACGGCGAAGACCCGGTTTGCGGCAAATTATGTGCTTTAAGGCTGAGTTGCGTGATCGAACGTAATATGAATGCCCAAATGGAATTATTTGAAGAACTCGTAGCGTATGACAATATGAATGTAGTGTTGCAGTAGAAACCACCTCGCTGTCAGCTATTTGTAAAAGCCAGAGAAGGTTTACAACGCGCCTGACGAAATTAAAATTTCAATCAACGCGCCATTTCGGCGTGCTTTTCTCCCATATTAAAATTTTCCCGTATCCAATTTTTGCTGGAGATATTTTATCTGTTCGCGCAGAGGGCGGTTTGTTTTCAATCCCTTTTCAATAGCGCCAATCGAATGGAGCGCCGTGGCATGATAGCGATTAAAACTGCGTCCGATAACCTGAAGCGTGGCGTCGGTATAGTTGCGCGCCAGATAGATAGCGATTTGACGTGGCCGGACAACAGATCGTTTGCGGGATTTGGATTCAATCTCAGTCTTTGAAATATTATACTTTTTGCAAACCATTTTTTTTATGGCGTCAAGCGTGATGGTCTTGCGTTTGTCGGCAATGGTGTTGACAACGCTTTCAGCCAGGGGAAAATCTATGGGTTTACCCAAAAGCAATGATTTGGAGGCGACTCCGGCAAGCCCGCTTTCAAGCTGGCGGATATCGGTAATTAATTCGGAGGCTAAATAGCGCATGATATCAGGCGGTATTTTATAACCGTTCAACTGTGATTTTTTATTCAGGATACGAACCCTGGTTCTGAAATTGGGCGGTTCAATCGTTGAGATCAGACCACTTGTAAGCCGTGATTTAAGTTTATTGCTGAGTTTGGGAATATCCGAAGGAAGGTGGCAACTGGAAAAGATAATTTTTTTATTCGCTTCAAAAAGGGTGTCTAACGTTAAAGCCAATTCAATTTGCGTACGTTCTTTACCACTTAAATAGTGCAGATCCTCAAGAAGCAGGACATCGCAATTGTTACGATATTTTTGTTTAAAACGATCTATGGCGCCATTTTTGAAAGCAAACACCATTTCATTTGTAAAATCTTCAACCGTTATATAAAATACCCGTTCATCAGGGTATTTTGCAAGAATATGATGGCCAATCGCCTGTGAAAGATGGCTTTTTCCCAAACCAATGTCTGAAAGTAAAAACAGGGCGTTTTGATGATTCGTTTTGGACGATGCCAAGGCAAGCGCGGCCGAATATGCAAAATCATTGTTATCGCCAACAACAAATTGATCAAATGTAAAATTGCGCTGTAATTGACGTCCGCCATACAAATGAAATTTTTTATCATCAAAGGGTAAAGGACGTTGGGTTTCAGCCTTAAACGCAGCCTCTGAAACGGGTTTGCTCGCAGCCACATCAATTTTCATTTTACACGTGCGCCCGATGGTGTTCTTTAATTCCGTTTCGATTACATCTTTGTAATTGCTTAAAATTCTTTTTTTTGAATACAAATTGGGCGTAGATAACACGAATTGGTGTGAATCGTTACGAACAAAGTCTAATGGTTCAATCCACATTCTATAGCTTTGAAGGCTCATGCATTGTTTAATTACAGTTTTTACTTTTGACCAATTCGTTTCCATCGGGGTCGATTCCATCGGGTTTCACACCTTAGTTTTTTTTAATTGATTTTCAAATGGGCATCCTTCATTTTCCGCTTAACACTTTAAAGGAGTGCTGAACCGAAGGTTTAGCGTTTACGCTGGCCTTTGCTAAACCTTCGGTTCAGCACTCCCCATGAAAGTGTAAACTACTTTTAAGCTATTATGAAGGATGCCTTCAAATGTATATATTTTTTTCGGACTATTTGATCCGATATCGTTTCACCATGGGATGATGCACTTTCACAGCAATCACACTTCTGGCGGCCTCTGGCGGATTGACGCATTCAATGATAATCCGTGCAATTCGACATTAAGACGCTCAATTGGCCCCTTTGATCTGAAAGTATTTGATACAAAGCTTTGTGAACAAAAGGGCTATTTTTTTTATCAGCAAGCTAAAGCCTGCATTTCTACCACAACAGGGAAAATATTTTATCGGTGTTTAGCGGTTTAAGAAACTGAGGAACGGATGACGTATCACCGTTTTTTGAAAGGCCGTTCAACGAAACTTGGGGACTTAATAGTGCATCGCTAAGGAAGTGTCAAACCTGAAAAACTGACTTTTCGGTACTTTAATTTCCAGGTTATTAACAATTTTTAAGGTGCTAATTTTAAACCTGATTTTTATCATGAAAATTTCAACTGCCTTTAAATACACTATTTTTAGAATTCGGCCATATTATCAACAAATTTAACTATATCTAAAGTTATAAACAGAATTCAGCGTTTCCTGTTTTGCAACGGAATCTTAATATTCCTTGCATTCGCTTTGATTTTTAACTTAATATTGTTTCGCTTTCGGACCTTTGAACCAATTTGGACAAACGATGAAAAAAATTATTATACGAGGCGCTCGCCAGCATAATCTGAAAAATATTGATGTCTGCTTGCCGCGTGACAAAATGATTGTGATAACCGGGCTATCCGGCTCCGGCAAATCGACACTGGCATTCGATACACTTTATGCCGAGGGGCAGCGTCGTTATGTGGAGTCTTTGTCCACTTATGCGCGCCAGTTTCTCGAACGCCTGGAAAAACCGGATGTTGACGCCATCGAAGGGCTCTCGCCGGCGATTGCCATTGAACAGAAAAGTGCCAGTCACAATCCTCGCTCCACTGTTGGCACCGTTACTGAAATATATGACTATTTGCGTCTTTTATACACCCGTGTCGGAACACCGCATTGCTATCAATGCGGGCAACCCATAACAGGGCAGTCGGTTGATCAGATTATGGATCAGGTGATGGCCTTGGGAGACGGAACTAAAATTATTATTTTGACACCTTTGGTGAATAATAAAAAAGGCGCGCATGCTGATCTTCTAAATCGTTTAAGAAAGGATGGTTTTGCAAGAGTCCGCATCAATGGTAAAATAGTCGATTTTGAAGACATCGGCAAACCAGACCCTAAGAAAAAACATACGATTGATGTCGTTGTTGATCGTTTGGCAGTTAAAGCGAAAATGCGAAATCGAATTGCCGATTCGCTGGAATTGGCGCTGTCATTATCTGATGGCTTGGTCAGTGTGAATATTCATGAAAAAGAAAAGGGAAATGATTCGCAATCGGATATCGTTTTTAGCGAAAAAGCGGCTTGCATATCATGCGGTGTCAGCTATTCTGAATTTACGCCGGCCAGTTTTTCATTTAATTCACCCCAGGGGGCTTGTCCTGAATGTGACGGTTTAGGAGTCGCTGACGAATTTGATCCGCATCTGATTATTGATCAGCCTCACTTATCCCTTCGGGAAGGTGCCGTGTCCGTATGGGCCAATCGTAGCAGCGTGCATTTTACCGAATTTTTAGACGCCCTCACCGCCCATTATGGCGTCGATATTTATACGCCCTATCAGGATTTTCCGGACAATTTCAAACAAGTGCTGCTGCATGGCTCAGGGAAGGAGCGCATCACGTTTTATTTTGAACGCAATCAACGTCGGCGCACCTTCTCCAATACTTTTGAAGGCCTGATCCCCAATCTTAAACGGCGTTACCTGGAAACCGATTCACACTCAACCCGGGAAGAGATCAGACAATACATGAATTCGCGCCCCTGTTCCGAATGCCAGGGAGGGAAACTGAACCGCGCCAGCCGATCCGTAAAAATCGGCGACCGGACGATTTCCGAACTGACAGCGCTTTCCGTGGCCGAAGCGCATTCATTTATTAAAAACCTGACGCTTGATACCAAAAATCAGGTCATTGCGGAGCCGATTTTAAGAGAAACCTGTGACCGGCTTGGCTTCCTGGAAAATGTTGGATTATCCTATTTGACTTTGGACCGGTCCGCGCAAACCCTATCCGGCGGTGAAAGCCAGCGAATCCGACTGGCCACCCAGATCGGTTCCAAACTCACCGGCGTTCTCTATGTCCTGGATGAACCCAGTATCGGACTGCACCAGCGTGATAATCAGCGTCTTTTGGCAACGCTTCGGAAGATGCGCGATCTGGGTAACACGGTACTGGTTGTTGAACATGATGAAGAAACTGTTCGCGCCTGTGACTATATCGTGGATATGGGCCCTGGAGCCGGCGTCAATGGGGGCCATGTCGTTTTTTCAGGAACACCTGATGCGATTTTACATGCTTCCGATTCATTAACCGGCCAGTATCTGTCTGGGCGTCTGCGAATTGAAACACCTTCGCAGCGCCGCAAAGGAAATGGCCCCAAATTGGTGATCTGGGGCGCTTATGCCAATAATCTCAAATCGATTGATGTTGAATTCCCGCTCGGTTGTCTGATATGCATTACCGGCGTATCCGGATCGGGCAAGTCATCGCTATTGTTGGAAACCCTACATCCCGCCTTATCCCGTCGCATCTATCAATCACGTCCCGGGCCGGCCGCCTATAAAAAAATTACCGGTCTTGAACATGTTGATAAAGTGGTGAACATTGACCAGTCTCCCATCGGTCGCACCCCCCGCTCCAATCCGGGCACTTACACAAACGTTTTTACAGCGATTCGTGATCTTTTTGCCAAAACGCCTGAAGCCCGTATGAGAGGATATAAACCAGGCCGCTTCAGTTTTAACGTCAAAGGCGGTCGGTGTGAAGCCTGCGCCGGTGACGGCATCATTAAAATTGAAATGCACTTTTTACCGGATGTGTATGTCAGGTGTGATGTGTGTAAGGGGAAACGCTACAATCGGGAGACACTGGAGATTAAATATAAAGGCCGCAACATCGCCGATGTTCTGGCCATGACCGTAAATCAGGCTTCGGCTTTTTTTAAAAATATAACCACGATCAAACCCAAGCTCAAAACGCTGGCGGATGTCGGCTTAGGCTATATTCACGTCGGCCAGGCCGCCACCACGCTTTCCGGGGGCGAAGCCCAACGGGTGAAGCTGGCGCGCGAGTTAAGTAAAAGAGCTACGGGCCGCACCCTCTATATCTTGGATGAACCCACCACCGGTTTGCATATCCATGACATTAAAAAACTTCTTGAAGTGCTTAACTGCCTGGTGGACACGGGTAATACCATCATAGTGATTGAACACAATTTGGATGTGATTAAATGCGCTGATCACATTATTGATCTCGGGCCCGAAGGCGGTGATGACGGCGGCGAAGTTGTCGGATGCGGAACTCCGGAACAAATCGTGGCCATTCAAGCATCTTACACCGGTCAATTTTTGCGAAAGGTGATTTGAATCGTAAGTATCCGGTGTATGTAACCGTTCACTCTTGCCAAAACCATTTAACAAATGCTATGTAAGGGTATTGCGTTTATTATAACGCAACCGTTCACTCCTGCCCGACCTGCCAAGCAAGTCATACCAAAACATATTTAATCAAATGACTTATTGGTATTGAAAAAAAGCAGGCCGGAGGGCTGGCGAAAAGCTCGTTCATAAGCTCCGGCGCGGTAACCAGAGGGGCGGCGTGAACGGTTACATATTAACTGCGGAGGCTGTTATGAAATTCCCTTACGGTATATCTGATTATAAAAAAATTATTGATAACGGCTATTTTTATGCAGACCGGACAGATCGCATTCCGATGATCGAAGACTTCGGAGACCATTTGCTTTTCCTCCGTCCGCGCCGTTTTGGCAAAAGCCTGCTGCTTTCCATGCTTAAATATTATTATGACATTGCCAAAGCGGATGAATTTGAACTGTTGTTCGGCAAGCTTGCCATCGGCAGCAATCCCACTGTGCGGCATAATCAATATTTTGTTTTGGAATGGGATTTTTCAGCAGTCGAGCCGGCCGGCGAGGCGCACGCTATTCGTTCTGCGTTGCATCGTTATCTCAATGAAACCATAAGCCGTTTTGCCGGTTATTATAAACAGCAGCTCTCTCTTGAAATTAAAATTTATCCCCAAGACGCTCAGGCGTCGTTCCAGTCCTTATTGACCTCCGTCAGCCAGACATCGCATAAGTTATATTTATTGATTGACGAATACGATAATTTCGCCAATGAACTGATGATGAATCGTGAAGTCAGCAAAGAGCGGTACAAAGCTTTGGTGTACGGCGAGGGCTGTCTCAAGGCGCTGTTTAAGGTTGTCAAATTCGCTACCAAAGGATACGGGTTGGACAGAGCATTTATTACCGGCGTTTCGCCTGTCGTGATGAGCGATATTACCAGCGGTCATAATATTGCCGAGAGGATTTGCTCAGACCCGGATTTTAACGACCTGTGCGGCTTTAACGAGACGGAAATCAATGCGGCCCTCCGGCAGATCGGCAAGGCCTGCGAATTTGAGAATGATAAGGTTGCCGAAGCGCTTGAAATGATAAAAAGATACTACGACGGATACCGTTTCACATCACGCCGCGGCGATTATATTTATAACCCGACGATGGCGCTCTATTTTATGAAATATTTTCAAAAATGGTGTGAATACCCCAAAGAGATGCTGGATGACAATATGGCGATGGACCGGAGCAAACTCACTTATATTGCCGGCCTGCCTGACGGTGACGAGATGATTATGGATGCTTTGAATGAAAATAATCCGATCATCATTTCGTCGCTGGCCCGCCGGTTCGGTGTGGAAGATATGTTATATGCTGTCAAAGACGGCGACTTTATGGCGTCGTTATTATATTTCTTCGGCGTGCTGACAATAAAAGGAGAAAGCGAAATCAGCGAACCTGTTTTAGGAATCCCCAATCTGGCTGTCAAAAAACTGTACGTTGAAACGATCACGGATCTTTTACTGCCTGACTTAAATACTGGCAAGGCCATGCCGGTTACCCGAAATTTTTACACAACAGGCGCGCTGCAGCCGGTATGCGATTTCATCGAACAGAACTGTTTCAAAGCGTTCGACAATCGCGATTATCGCTGGGCAAATGAACTGACTGTCAAAACCGCTTTTTTGTCTCTTTTGCACAACGACACCCTTTACATTACAGACTCAGAAACCGCGCTTGAACGGGGTTATGCCGATATGACCATGATCGTGCGGCCTGACAAGCGCCAATTTCAATTGCTTGATTTTCTGTTTGAATTCAAATACGTGAGCTTGAAGGATAACAATCTGAGCGGTGCTGAAGCAGGGAAGATGACTGACTCTGAACTGAAAACGCTGGTACCGGTTAAACGCAAATTTGCAGAGGCGAAAACTGAACTCAAAGGCTATCGCGAGACATTGGAATCTGTTTATGGTGACAAATTACGGCTGCGTTGTTACAGTGTGGTTTCGATAGGCTTTGACAGGTTGGTGCAGGCAGAGATTTGAATTTTCAACCCGTCTGGCAGCGTGCTGATTTACTCCGGGTGGATTGTGGATTGAGGTAGGGCCAAACTAATACATTGTTATTTCATTAAAACCATGCTGATAAATGGCATTTTCAGTGGCAATATGGTCTTTTGGGACATTGAAAAGAGCGATACAGGGTACAGGTTGTCAGCGGCGACCTGAAAATGTATTATTTATGGCGGTTTGAAAATGCAGAATCGTCGCACTATTTTCTTCTGAATTTTCTTCCAAAAATTTATTTATAAAATATCTTCTTCCTATCTTCTTCCCTCATTTTCTTAACCTTTATTCTGGCTCCCAAAACGACAAGAAATCTTGTAACATTGATCCGAGGAGGAACCAGACCAATGTCCAGGATAAAAAGCAAAAAATGTCGTCATTGCGGCGAGTTATTCCAACCGGATGCTCGTAATGCCAATCGCCAGCAGTACTGTCATAAACCAGAATGTCGCAAAGCCAGAAAGGCCGCCAGTCAAAAGCGATGGCTGCAAAAACCAGAAAACCGAAATCACTTTCGTGGACCGGACAATGTCAAACGGGTCCAGGAGTGGCGCAAGGCCAATCCCGGCTACTGGCGAAGACCGACGCCCGCCGCCCCAAATGCGTTACAAGATTCCTTAAATCCAAAAATAACTGAAAATATAAGCAATATGGCATCCTTGGGTGATGGGCCATCAGATGCGTTGCAAGATGTCTTAAACTCACAACATGCTGTATTAATTGGACTAATAGCTAATTTAACCGGATATGCGTTACAAGATCACATTGCAAAGACTATCCGTCGTATGCAACAAACCGGCATCGATATTCTTAAAGGCTTAAACAACAACCAAGGAGATTGCCATGATTCAAAAATATCCCATTTGTCCCAACCGTATCCGCATCATCCCCCAACAGTTCAGTTGGGTGGATCACCGTCTGGTGCGCGACTACTATATTGAGCAGTGCGGCCATGCGGCGGCCGCGCTTTATCTGTTTTTAGTCACCGTGGCCGATGCAAAAGGGCATAGCTATTACGGCGACCCCACCATCGCGCGGCGTCTTGACATGAATGCGCAAACCTTGGCCCAAGCGCGCAACCAGTTGATTCAGATCGGCTTGATTGCGTTTCAAAAGCCCCTGTATCAAGTACTCTCCCTGGATGCACCTCATCACACGCAAAACGATCAAATCCAAACTTTGGGTCAAATCTTAAACCAAATAAAGGCCAAGGCGACATGATTAACTATGATATCACTGTACAGGACAAAAATTAGTTATCTCATAGGAATTTAAGAAGTATCGTGAGAATTCATTAATATAAGAGGCCCGAGAATAATCTTAAGATTTTTGTAAAATTCGTGATATAACTCGGAAATGTTGTGCAAGATCCTTCCGATGTGATCTAAGCCAAGCCGAAAAATACTGACGGCTTTACGCCCATGTTTTTTAATTTTAATCGGTTTCTGTGAATGACACCATTCGCCGGTTGCATGGCACCAGCTAAAGGCGATGGCAAGCAGAGCGATCAATTTATCGATACGATCAGGAAATGTCATGTGAGTATCTTCAAAATTGAAACCGCGACCTTTTAAGCACTGAAAAAGTGTTTCAATTCCCTGACGCTTTTTATATTCTTCAAGTGCTGTTTCGGGATTTTTATCGGTTGCGAGGATCAGATATTCACCGTCAGGCAGCAACGCTCCGACGACATAAACCATTTGGCCATTGACTAGGCGCCGACCCTTCAAGACCTTGTATTCACCTGCTTTCAAATCTCTGAACAAAGTTTTGGCGGAGACTGGTATGCCTCTTGCGTTGGTAATCATAAAGTTTTCTTTGATGCGCATGATATAGCATATGCCCTATTCTGGATTGGTTCGACTGCATTGAAACCACAAAGGTACAGACTATCATGGGCA
>JAOZRC010000964.1 GCA_029940345.1 Desulfobacterales bacterium | reverse complement strand
CAGACTTTGAGAACTTAAGGTACTCCCCATTGTCAAGACCAAAATCTCAGGAAATTAAGATAGTGGCGGGTTGATATATATTTGTTTTTTCCTCTGTGTCCTGTTGCTTGTCAAAATACACCTTAGCCGGCGTCCGGTACTTCAGTGACTGGTGGAAACGCTCATGGTTGTAAAATTGAAAGAAGTCCCGCAACCCTTGCCATGCCTCTCGTACCGTCAGTATTTCCTGTAAATAAACATACTCATATCAGACCGTCCGCCAGAGCCGTTCCACAAAAATGTTGTCTGATGCACGTCCTCGCCCGTCCATGCTGACCTTGATGCCTTTGGCAAGCAGTGGCCGGGTAAAACGTGGTGTGGTGAACTGTGCGCCCTGATCCGTATTGAATATATCACATTGCCGTCGTTCCAATATGTTACTGACGGCCTCAATACAAAAATCCGCGTCCAAGGTTGTGCTAAGTGCCCAGCCTAATACATAGCGGCTGTACCAATCCATCACAGCCATCAGGTACACAAAACCCGAGGCCAGACGCACATATGTGATGTCAGTGCTCCACACTTGATCACAGCGATCAATGACCAGTCCCCGTAATAGATACGGATAAATCGTATGTTCCGGATTTGGCTTGCTGGTATCAGGCTTCTGATAGACCGCCTCCAAGCCCATTGTACGTAACAGTCGCCTGACCCGCTTGGGGTTCACCTTATGCCCTAGGCTACGCAAATATGCCACCATCCTGAGTACACCATAGAAAGGCGTACGTGTATATTGCTCGTCTGGCAGCCTCATCAGGCCAAGATTTTCCTCACATTCGCCCAGTCGTCGGTAATACAGACTCGATCGATTTACGCCCAGAAGACCGCATTGTCGGCGCATGCTAAAGTCACAATCTTGACGGTCAATCATGCTCTTTCTGACCTTCAACGGATGGCGGAGGATTTTTTTTTAAGCCAATTCCGTTCAGCAATCAGTTGACCCATCTGGCGGTGCAATTCGTCAATCTCTGCTTGCCGGTTATTCTGTTCCTTCCTCCTTTTGCTGATAAACGCCTCCGGAATCACCGCCAATGCTTGCTTCTTCCATGTGTTGACCTGCGTAGCATGTACCCCATATTCTGCTGTTATTTCGTTAGCTGTTTTTTGTAGGCGTATCGCCTCAACTGCTACCTTAGTCTTGAACTCAGCACTATGCCGCTTGCGCACATTACCCATTGTTTTCCTCCCCTTGTTTTCTGCCTTTTCCTATCTTAGGAATGGGGATGAAATAACTTCCCCATATCATCTTAAAAAGGTCCCACGATTTTTTTAAATGTATCATCAGTGATGCATTCCTTAAAAACTTAAATTTTATTCAAAAAAGCACCGAAAATGTATCGCAAGGACAGTTTTTTCCCGCTCCTCTCCTCTATTCATTTAAGAATTGAGATATTATTAAATTATTTTGTATTCTATAACCCTATGCTTTCAGCGGAACAGCTCTGTAATTCCATTTTCCCAACTTTTCATCTGAAATTATTCGCATAGTCACTTTAAAATTATCCGCGTATTTTCTTCCTGTCTCATAAATTTTTTTAATAATGTTTGCTTTTACTGTCAGACCGGTTTTGGTAGTCGTAGATTCTATCAATTCCCTGACAAGTTCATAACTTTTAAAAATAACACCTTTTAACGCTCTTGTTATATGACAGAAAAGTCTGTGTTCAATCGGATTCCATTTTGATGCGTATGACGGATAGTGAGCAATTCTGATTTCCACCCCGATTTCATCTGCAAGCTTCTGTAAATCTTCTTTAAATATGTAATGGCGGTATGAATTGCCACCTCCGGAATCGCAAAGTATCAGAATCGAAGCAGCGTCGGAATAGCAATCTTTTCCC
>JAOZRC010000963.1 GCA_029940345.1 Desulfobacterales bacterium | reverse complement strand
TATAGACAGTCACATATTACATTTCACAAGGCTAGAGGAAGGAGGCTGTATTGTAATACGCCGACGACCGATAACGCAGTGAAATTTAATATGTGACTGCCTATAAAACATATAAAAAGGCTAAGAGATATGTACGGAATTTGAATATAACACCCTTTGCAGGATACAACAAATGGCGTCTTCCAACCATTGATGAACTGATTACACTGCTTGAGAAGCAAAAACAGTCAAATGGCTGTTATATTGATCCTATGTTTTCAACAAGCCAATGGTGGTGTTTCAGTATAGACACAGTATCTCTTTCGTCAGATCCTTATACGGTTGGTTTTAGCGGTATGAGCAACGGCCGTGTTCATTGGAACCCTACTATTAATAATAATAAATGTTACTATGTGCGTGCTGTACGCGTCTATCAACAATAGACCATTCGACGATTGGGATGAATTGAATATTTTTTGATATCTGCAATGATTTTATATAAGAAGAGGATTATAAGAAAAGGATTGATTCAGCTTATATGGCTTGCTGTTGTATAAATCAGTGCAAATCAAAAACAAGCATGCAGATAGCTAACTTTACGAATTTTGCACGAACGTTATAAATCCTTTTCTTATGAATCCCTATTCTTATAAAAAATTCTTGTGGATGAAAGTGAGCAAATGAATTTATTTCTATACCAAAAAACCGGGCGCTATTTCGCCCAAATTCCAGGAGAGTTTGAAACCCTCGCTGCAAAAGAACTTGAGTCGCTGGGTGCGGTGCAACTCAAACACGGATTTCGTGGAATCCATTTTTCAGCGGACCAGGCAGCTCTTTACAAGATCAATTACAATGCCCGTCTTCTCACAAGAGTTCTGGCGCCATTGATGACATTTACCTGCCGGGATCGCCACGATCTTTATCGTGCCGGCAAAGCGATTGACTGGTCCGTATTTTTTTCGGTTCAAAATACGTTTGGAATTTTTGCGAATGTTTCCGGAAACAGTAATATAAGGCATTCCCAATTCGCATCCTTATGTTTGAAGGATGCCGTGGCCGATTTTTTCCGGAGCAAATGCGGCCGTCGGCCGAATGTGGATGCAAGGTCTCCGGATATATGGCTAAATCTTCACATTGAAAGGAATCGGGGGATCATCAATTTTGACACCTCCGGCGGTTCGTTGCATCGCCGCGGATACAGGCGCGAAACGGTCGAAGCGCCCATGCAGGAGACCCTTGCCGCTGCGATTGTGGCGCTTTCAGGATGGAATGGTGAACGGCCGCTTTTTGACCCCATGTGCGGATCCGGAACCCTTCTCTGTGAAGCGATGATGCGTGTCTGTTCAATTCCAGCCGGTTTTCTGAGAAATCGTTTCGGTTTCAGCCACTTGCCGGATTTCGATCAGAGGCTTTGGGAAAAAATTAAGCGGCAATCGGATGAAAAGATACAGCGCTTGCCAAAAGGTCGGATTACAGGCAGTGATAAAAGTTGGTCAGCGGTCAAAGCAGCCACTGTCAATTGCAGCGCGCTTCCGGATGGTGAGAAGATAACGATCTTTAAAAAAAATATGCATGCGCTATCGGGAATTGAAAACAGTGTGATTGTTTGCAATCCGCCCTATGGCATACGCATGAAAAATGAGGCGGGGTTAGACGTCTTTTATAAAAACCTGGGCGATTTTTTAAAACAGCGATGTAAAGGCTCCCATGTCTATCTTTTTTTTGGAAACCGGGATATGATAAAAAAGATCGGGCTTAAGCCGACATGGAAAAAACCGTTACGAAACGCTGGCTTGGATGGAAGACTGGTGAAATATGAGATGTTTTAGATATCGGAAGCGAGGTGACAAATGGCGTTGATATAGAATTTCAGATAATCAATATCACTGGGTTATCGGTCGGAGATATA
>JAOZRC010000962.1 GCA_029940345.1 Desulfobacterales bacterium | reverse complement strand
CCTGGGCTTTAATATTTCGCGCTTTCAGCGCTAACCGCACAGGTCGAAAAAATTCAACCTGTGCGGTTAATATAAAATGTAGGGTGGGCAACGTTTTGGCACTCACCTGGTTTATTGATGACCAGTAGGTAAAGCGACGTACTTTGTTAAAGGAAACGGCCTTTGCCCACCGATTCATTAAAAATGGTGGGCAAAGTTAATCGCTTTAAACTGTTTCCGATGCGACACCCTGGTATCAGCTATAAATCTGGTCCGTGGAAGAACGTTGCCCACCCTACATATGATAGCTACCGCACAGGTCGAAAAAATTTAAACATAACTGATTCACATACGTCAAAATAGTTAAAAAACAGTTTACCCCTGCCACTTGGCATAATGAGGCAGATGGGTATGGATCGGGCAGGACTGTTCAGTTCTAAAATTGCCTGACAAGCCTTTCTTAGGCAGATTATGGCTTCCAAGAGTATAACAAGTTAAGATAATGAGAAAACCCACTATCGCCATCATTGGAAGCAAAGGTTATCCGTTTGTATACAGCGGCTATGAAACATTTATAAAGGAATTGGCGCCACGTCTTGCAAATAAATACGAAGTCCATATTTATTGCCATCGCAGTTTGTTTCAATGTCGACGAAAAATTATTGATGGTATTCATCTTCATTATCTACCTGCTATAGAAACAAAATGGTTCACGCACCCGACACACGGTTTGCTATGCACTATTCATGCGATTGCGATGCGATATGATTTGTATTTCTATGTCAATTCTTGCAATGGGCCATTTGGGCATATTCTGAAAGCGTTTAAAAAAGACTGTGTGATCAACACGGACGGCCTTGAATGGCTTCGGCCTCAGAAGGTTGCCGACTGTATTCAGTATCAAGCCATATGCGACGGACTATAGTTTATAAGACGCAAAGCCTAGGAACAGAAAAAAGTGAGCATGCGCGATTACGGAATTTCGCCACTTTAATGGACAAAAGCAGAAAGGCTATTAATGGATATAAATGTTTCTCACATAAACCCTTTGCCCAACCTGATTGTGATCGGTGCCGGAAAATGTGGCACCACAAGCTTGCATTACTACTTGAGTCTGCATCCTCAAATCTGTATGTCGCGTGAAAAGGAGCTGAATTTCTTCATTGATACGCTCAACTGGGATAAGGGAATCCATTGGTATAAAAATAATTTTGACGCAAGTTTTCAAATCAGGGGTGAAACATCGCCCAGGTACACTCAATACCCATTTTTGCAAGGAGTGCCTGAAAGAATGTTCGCTGTAGTTCCGGATGCGAAGATTATCTATATTCTTCGCGATCCTATTGACCGAATTATATCCGAGTATGTCGAGCACTGCGCCAGCGGAACCGAAAACGCAACCTTAGAATCGGTCATCAATTCAGGAGATCGGGTTGCTTCCCATCATTGTCCTATCGTCGGAATTAATACAAACAGGATACCGGGGATTTATTTAAAAACAAAAAAGGAGAAGCATTGTAGAAATGTATTTTTTAGATTCAACAGGTATATTTTATATGAAATATGTAACTAAAAAAAACTAAAAATCAGTCTTGACATGGGGTCCACTTTAGTTTATTTTTAATGGGGGCAATCCGAAGAATGCTTGCAATAAAGACTTTGATGTTATACATTCATCAGAAAGAAACATCTTTTAACTTACTTAAATTATTAAATATACACAAAAACATCAGGGCGAGGACATTTTGGCCCCAAAAATTGAAACAACCAATAACGACAAAAAGCGTGTTACGATTATCGGCGCAGGACCGGCCGGACTTACGGCGGCTTATACCCTAATCAAACACGGCATCACACCGCTGGTGCTTGAAAAGACCAGGCAGGCAGGCGGTATCGCGCGCACCGAAAA
>JAOZRC010000288.1 GCA_029940345.1 Desulfobacterales bacterium | reverse complement strand
GATATGCTATGAGAAAAACAGCATGCATTGATAACTGACTTAATTTATTTTATTATTTTAAACAGATAGCCTTAGCTTGACGCGTATGCCCTTCAGGACGAAAAAAACATATTATCACTAACCTAGGGTTTAAACCCCAGGCTATATCACTTTGCCGCTCTGCGGCATAACTTTCCCCCCAAATCCGTTATAATCAGAATATTTACTTTCGAATTTCATGGAACTATGGAAATGTTAAGGATACTTGTGACTATTTAAAATTTTAGGCGTTTATCTTTCGCAAATAGTAACAGTGTAAAGTTTGAAGTTTAAATGCTGACATCAGAGACTAAATACATTTCAAAATTCTGGTAATATCATCTCCGAAAGCTTCAACACGCCATTTATGCATCTGATCAATTGTAAGCAAATCTTGGGGCGTGTGTGGTTTATTTTTTGCAATGGCGGTCATCAGTGCTTTACTGCATATCAGGCTAGGCTCTAAATCAAGGCGTTGCGCTTTTTGATTGCGCCACAATTTCAGTGCTTCGATGCGCTGATGCTCATGCAGTGATATAGGCGACCTCTTTCTCAAAGGAAATGAGGGACGTTTGGGCGCAGGCGTTTGCATTGCGATTTTTACGTTTTTTATAATAGCGTCAGCATACATTTTGATCTGTTTGGAGCTGATAACGTTCATTTTTACCAATTGCGAAAGACTTGTCGGCTGCGCATAGGCGATTTCCATTAGTGAATTATTATTAAAAACTTTAAACACAGGTCTATCCTTACGGGATGCAATTCGGTTTCTAAATTGAAGTAGGGCCTCAAGGATGTTAAGGCGTTGACTGTCAAGGCGACCGGCACCTTTAAATTTAATAAACAGGGGGTCGTTATTTACCAGGGGATGCCTCACCTTGCTTAAATATTGACACTCTTCAAGCACCCACTGAAGTCTTCCGTTTTTTCGCAGTTCTTCTGTCAATATTTGGGCTAAAGGGATAAGGTAAACAGTGTCGCTGGCGGCGTAATGCATCATGGCTTTTGGCAACGGCCGTTCAGACCAGTTTTTTTTTTGAAATTTTTTCTCTAATATGACATTAAAATGCTTTTTGACAACCGCGCTTAATCCGGTTTGACGGTATCCCATAAACATGCTTGCCAATTGGGTGTCAAAAAGATTATTAATTTCAAGCTTGAAATCTCTGTGAAGAGAACGTATATCGTAATCAGCACCGTGAAAAACTTTCTTTACAGAATTATCTTTAAATAGGGGGGCTAACAGGGAAAGGTCCTTAACGGCTAATGGGTCGATGAGCGTATTAAAACGTTTTGTCGAAATTTGTAGTAAGCAAACTTTTTCCTTATAATGATACATTGAATCCGCTTCCAGATCGATGGCAACCGTTTTTTCAGTCCGCAGGCGTTGATATAGGTCTCTGAGCTTTGCAGGCGTGTCTGTTATTTGATAGTTTATTTGCATCTGTTACTGCCTTTTGAGTTTTTTCTTGACCTTTTGTTCCGTTTTTCATAGATAATCCGAATTGAGCGCAAGATGATCCAGAATTAGCATTTTTTTCCAAATTTTCCAATAGCTTTAATTTTTTTAGGTAAAACTGATGATAAATATCACATTTCCAGATGGCGACATAAAATGTTTTGACTCTCCCCCGGATGGGTTTGAAGTCGCCCAAAGCATCTCGGCGGGCTTGGCGCGTAACAGCGTAGCGATGAAGATAAACGATCAACTGATTGATTTAAAAACAAAAATTACCGAAGATACTGAGGTGAAGCTAATCACTACGCGCGATCCGGAAGCGCTTGCAATTTTACGTCATAGTGCGGCGCATGTGATGGCGCAAGCTGTTTTAGGTTTTTATAAAAACGCGAAATTGACCATTGGTCCGGTGGTGAAAGACGGTTTCTTTTATGATATTGATATGGAACCGGTCTCCGAAGACGATTTCCCTCGTATTGAAGCGGAAATGAAAAAGATAATCAAAGCCAAACTTCCCTTTGACCGCCGGATGGTGTCCAAGTCAGATGCCCTTGATTTCTATAAAGACGAACCCTATAAACTCGAAATGATTAACGACCTGCAAGATGGGACGATTTCATTTTATACACAGGGTGATTTTACCGATTTGTGCCGCGGGCCGCATATCCCCCATACTGGTTTTATCAAAGCGTTTAAACTGACTAAAGTATCCGGTGCTTACTGGCGCGCTGATCAAAAAAATGCACAGTTACAGCGTATTTATGGAGCCGCTTTTTTTGATAAAAAAGAGCTGAAGAAATACCTTAAATTTCTTGTGGAAGCCCAAAAACGAAATCACCGTAAAATCGGCCGTGCCCTGGAGTTGTTCAGTTTTCACGACGAAGCGCCTGGAATGCCCTTTTTTCATGCCAAAGGCATGGATATATGGAATACCCTTCTGGATTACTGGCGGTCCGAACATCGCGCCGCCGGTTATGTTGAAACCAAGACGCCGATAATGTTAGACCGCAAATTATGGGAAAAAAGCGGTCACTGGGAAAACTATCGGGAAAACATGTACACCACGATTGTGGATGAACAAGAATATGCCATTAAGCCCATGAATTGTCCCGGTGGTATGCTGCTGTATGACATAAAGCCCCATTCATATAAAGATTTACCACTTCGCGCCAGTGAGGTCGGATTGGTACACCGGCATGAAATGAGCGGCGTACTTAACGGTCTTTTCAGAGTCAGGGCGTTTCATCAAGATGATGCCCATATTTTTATGACGCCTGCCCAGATTGAAGATGAGATACTCGGAGTGCTCCGATTGGCCGAACGCATGTATGGTGCTTTTGGTCTCCGATTTCGTATGGAATTATCGACGCAGCCGGAAAAATCAATCGGCACAGATCAGGAATGGGAAGAAGCCACCGAGGGATTGCGCGGCGCCCTCCGAATCTACGGACGTGAATACCGTATAAATGAAGGCGACGGTGCATTTTATGGTCCTAAAATCGACTTGCACATTGAGGATGCGCTGGAACGCACCTGGCAATGCGGCACAATCCAGTTGGATATGGCCCTGCCGGAACGATTTGACCTGAACTATATCGGCAGTGACAATGAAAAACATCGTGTCGTGATGATCCATAGAACCTTATTCGGCTCAATTGAACGGTTTTTTGGAATCCTGATTGAACACTTTGCCGGCAAGTTTCCGTTGTGGCTATCCCCGGTTCAGGTCGCGCTTTTGCCTATTAACGATGAACTGACGGCGTATGCGTCAACCGTCAAAACCGAACTGGAACGTTGCGGATTGCGCGTGGAAGTCGATGACCGCACCGAAAGTCTGAATAAAAAGGTCAGAGACGCGCAACTGAAGTATATCCCCCTGATCATTACGATCGGACCGAAAGAAAAAGACGCCGGAACGCTGTCCGTGCGAACGCTGGATGGCAAAGTCCGCTACGGAATGAATCAAAAGGAATTTTCAGACCAGGTTTTAGCTAACATTAAAGAGCGACGCCTATCCGTAGAAATATGATAAGAATAGTGGTGACACCGCGTTTGAATATTTTTGTTGTCTATTGGCTGCCGGTGGTTATTTATTGCAGCTTGATTTTTGTTCAATCATCATACCCCTCTTATGGGAAATTGCCACAATTTGACGGCGCTGATAAATTGTGGCATTTTTGTGCGTATGCGGTGTTAGGAGCGCTTTTTTATCGCGCATTTCTGAGGACACCATTTAACCAGAAGGCGCGCCAGATTGTCTTTATGAGCATCGTGTGCGCATCGGTTTACGGATTAAGCGATGAAATTCATCAATATTTTGTTCCTTCAAGACAGGCCAGCTTGGCAGATATTGGCGCTGACATTTTTGGAAGCATCGGAGGGGTTTATTTATACCGCTTATTATATCTGAAGCATAAATTTTCGGACGCTGAAATTCCCTGATTGACAAAACCGACTTTTTTTGGCATTCTTTTTTATTTTACGGTGGCAATTTTCAGCCTGATAAGATATAAACTTACAGGCAATCAATCTTACAAGGCTAACGCTAAGAGATAATAGACCATTAAGTATATCTCTGACCGATAGCCTATTGAAATTGATTACCTGAACGTTTTTAAAAGCTAACCGCTAACAGGAGATCACATTCGGTATGGACGTAGAAAACAAAATTAGCATCAATGGCAATTCACTTCAATTCAATCCGGGTGACACAATTCTGGACGTTGCCCGTCAAAATGATATAGATATTCCTACGCTTTGCTATCTCAAGGCAATCACACCCACAGGCGCATGCCGGATGTGTATCGTTGAAGTCGAGGGGACCGACAAACTGATGGCTGCCTGCACAACGCCGGCGTCTGACAATATGGTGATCCAGACCGAATCGCCGCGTGTCATCGACGCACGGTGTGAGATTCTTGAACTGTTGCTCTCCTCAGGAAATCATAATTGCGCCATAAGCAGTTCCGTTGTTGATGATTGGACGGCTTTTCAATTAAAAGTTCAAAAAGATGATGGCAGTGATCAATTATGCCCCGTTTGGGGAGACTGCCGCCTTCAGGATTTGGCTTATCGTTATCAGGTCACCGGCAAATTGCCTGAAAGTGATGCTATCGTTTATCCGATGGAAGAGGTCAATCCGTTTATTGTGAGAGATTTTTCACGATGTATCTTGTGCGGTCGTTGTGTTCAGGCCTGCAACGAAGTTCAGGTGAACAATGCAATCCAGTTCGGATACAAAGGATCTACCACTAAGATTATCACGCCCGGGGACAAACCGTTAAAAGATTCGGATTGTGTGTTTTGCGGTGAATGCATCCAGGTGTGTCCTGTGGGAGCGTTAGTGGAAAAAGACGCCCGCTATGAAGTGCGCCAATGGGAAACCACGAAAGTTAAGACCACTTGCCCTTACTGCGGTGTTGGTTGCCAGCTCTATTTGCATGTTCGGGATAATGAAGTGGTTAAAATCACCGGTTCTGAAGAGTCTCCTCCAAATTATGGCAGTCTGTGCGTAAAAGGCCGCTTCGCATTTAATTTTATCAGCAGCCCTGAACGCCTGACAACGCCTTTGATTAAGGAAAACGGTGAATTCCGTAAAGCCTCCTGGGAGGAAGCAACCGATCTTGTCGCTTCTAAGCTGGGTGAAATTAAGGCGGCTTACGGCTCAGATAGTATCGGTGTACTGACATCAGCCAGAATTACCAATGAAGAAAATTATGTGGCCAATAAATTTACACGTGCGGTGTTAAAAACCAACAATATTGATCATTGCGCCCGTCTCTGACATTCCTCAACAGTGGCCGGACTGGCCGCAGCATTCGGAAGCGGAGCAATGACCAACACCATCGCGGATATAGAAACAGCGGATGTAATTCTGATCACCGGTTCCAACACAAGCGAAAATCATCCGGTGCTTTCCAGTTTTGTAAAAAGGGCTGTCACCTTTAAAGGGACGCGCCTGATTGTTGTCGATCCAAGGCGTATCAAAATGGCCGGATTCGCTCATCAGTGGCTCAGACCCAATCTGGGAACGGATGTCGCCTGGATCAACGGTTTAATGCATGTTATCATTAAAGAAGAATTGCATGACAAGACGTTTGTTGAAAACCGCACACAGGGATTTGATGAGCTGCAAAAAATTGTGGCAAAATATACACCTGAATATGTGGAAGAAATCACCGGCATCCCGGCCCAAGGCATCATTGATGTCGCCCGTATTTATGCAAAGGCCAAAGCCGCCAGTATCCTCTATTGTATGGGGATCACCCAGCACACCAGCGGAACGGATAATGTAAAATCGCTGGCAAATCTGGCCATGCTTTGTGGAAACCTGGGAATTCCCGGCGGTGGCGTGAATCCGTTGCGGGGACAGAATAATGTGCAGGGCGCGTGTGATATGGGTGGTTTGCCGGATGTTTTTTCAGGGTATCAGAAAGTGGTTGATCTCGGAGCGCGCCATAAAATGGAAACCGCCTGGGGTGTTTCGGATTTGCCGGATCAAATTGGGTTGAAAGTGACCCAGATGCTTCCCAAAGCGCTTGACGGTGAATTTAAAGCACTCTATATTATCGGAGAAAATCCGATGGTGTCCGACCCGGATTTGAATCATGCTGAAAAATGTCTTGACAATCTTGATTTCATGGTTGTTCAGGATATTTTTATGACAGAGACCGCCCAAAAAGCGGATGTCGTGCTTCCTTCAGCCTGTTACGCTGAAAAAGATGGCACATTCTCCAACACGGAGCGACGTGTGAGTCGCATTCGTAAAGCGGTGGATGCGCCCGGTGAAGCCTTGTCTGATTGGGAGATTATTTGTAAAATATCAGAACGGATGGGCTATTCCATGAATTATGCGAACAGCCAGGCGATTATGGAAGAAATTTCCCAGGTAACACCTTCTTACGGGGGAATTACTTATGCGCGGATTGAAGAACAAGGCCTGCATTGGCCCTGTCCTACACCGGAGCATCCGGGAACGCCGATTCTGCACACAGAGCAATTCCCACTGGGAAAGGGTATTTTTCATAGCATTGACTATATCCCACCGGCCGAAGTGGCCAATGAAGAGTATCCGATGTTGTTGACAACCGGACGCGTCTTATACCAGTATCACACGGGTACGATGACCATGAAGACCGAAGGATTAAATGATCGGGCGCCGGATTGTTTTGTTGAAATATCGGCTGATGACGCGGCCAAATATAATTTAGAGGATGGCGCGTTGGTAGAGATCGCTTCACGACGGGGTGAAATCAATGCACGCATTTCTATTTCGGATCAAGCCGTTGACGGTGCCATTTTTATTCCGTTCCATTATGCTCAGGCTGCAGCAAATCGACTGACCCATGCGGCGCTTGATCCGGTGGCCAAAATACCCGAATATAAAGTGTGTGCGGTGAAAGTGTCTCTTGCAGCGGCTTAGAGCCTGTTTGGAAAGTCGTGATCGAAGCGAAAAAGTGTGAGAGCGAG
>JAOZRC010000287.1 GCA_029940345.1 Desulfobacterales bacterium | reverse complement strand
CTACATTTTATATCAACCGCACAGGTTGAATTTTTTTACATTATGACAGATCGTATGGAATTGACGACCTTTAACAGATTCGCTGATTGCAGTTTCTCCTTTTATTGTCAGCACGCCGAAGAAATATAATACGACGCCATGAAGGTACCGTCTTTGGCAGCATACAACATATCTTCCACGCCGAACCGGCGCGCCAGCGACGAAATGACGATCGGATTATTTTCATTCAAAGCGTCCATAATCATCTCGTCACCATCAGGAAGACCGGCAATATACATGAGTTTGCCACGGTCCATAGCCATATTGTCGTCCAGCATCTCTTTGGGGTATTCACCTGTCACCTGCAGATATTTCATAAAATAGAGCGCCATGGTCGGATTGTAAATGCAATCGGCGTAACGATAGGTGAAACGGTATCCGTTGTAGTAGCGTTTCATTATTTCAAGCGATTTTCCGGCCTCATCATCTGCAAACCTGCAATTCTTGCTGATCTGCTTCAGTGCGGCGGCGATTTCCGTTTCGGTAAAGCCGCACATATCATTAAACGTTGGCATCAGATCAATACTCTCGGCAATATTATGCCCGCTGGTCATATCGCGCATCACAACAGGTGAAACGCCCGTAATAAAGGCTCTGTCCAACCCCAAGCCTTTGGTAGCTGATTTCACCACCTTAAACAGCGCCTTTAGGCAGCCTTCACCATACACCAATGCTTTGTAACGCTCTTTGCTTACTTCACCGCTCATCATCAGTTCATTGGCGAAATTATCGTATTCGTCAATCAGCAAGTAGAGCTTATGTGATGTCTGACGGACGGCTAACAGCAGTGATTGAAAAGAGGCTTGGGCGTCGTCAGGATAAATTTCGATCTCAATAGGCAATAAGTGTTTATAATAAAGAGCAAAATCCTTTATGGTACCGTTAATATAATGGTATAATCGGGCTTGAATTTCAGCGGCCGCGCCCATCGGGTTGACCGATGAAAAATCCCATTCCAGTATAAAATACAGATTGCGCAGGCCAGTCGGATTTTTACTGATGGCAAGATTGCCAAACAATTGTTCAAACTCATCCGCCTGGGCCAAGTCATAATAATATTAAAGCATGGAAAGAAACAGGCTTTTGCCAAAACGGCGCGGACGCAGGAAAAGCAAATGGTCCCCGGTGTCTTCTATCATCGGAATGCGATCTGTCCGATCTACATAAAAATAGCCGTTATTAATGATTTTTTTAAAATCGGATATACCGTAAGGGAATTTCATACTTATAACCTTCAGCAGTTTAGCTCTCCAAATCTATGCCGTTGCTTTTCAATCCTCCTTGTCCTGTCACCGCCAACACATTGAGCCACAACGTTCCGTTGGGATCCACTTGCTTATGCTTGCCAACCGAGGCGCTCATGGGAACATGAACGAAATGGTTATTCCAGTGTCCCACCAGGAGACCGGTTTTGCCTGCCATGCCCGCGTGAACGGCGTCGCGTCCTAGAAAACTGCAATACACATTGTCACTGGCATTGGAGGGCAGACTGCGGATCATATAGCTGGGATCGATATATTTGACCGTGGTTTCCATATTTTTACTTTTTAAATAAGCCAGAAGCTCTTTTTTTAAATACAAGCCGATATCCATCAAGCGCACATTGCCGGATTCATCCCGGGCTTCGGTTTTATCCCTAAAAAATTTTTGGCCGGCACCTTCTGCTACGATAATAACAGCGTGTTTGCGATCTTTGAGGCGTTCTTCAATGGCTGCCAGGAGGCCGCCGTTCCCGTGCAAATCAAAATCGACCTCCGGAATGAGTACAAAATTGACGTCTTGCTGGGCGATAGCGGCGCTGGCAGCAATAAATCCCGAGTAGCGCCCCATCAATTTGATCAGACCGATTCCGTTAGGGTAGCCCTTGGCCTCGTTGTGCGCTGCCACAATTGCTTGCGTTGCGACACTTACGGCAGTTTCAAATCCGAACGAACGGGCAACCAAATAAATATCATTATCAATGGTTTTGGGAACGCCAACCACACTGATTTTCAAATTACGCTCTGTAATTTCATTTACGATCAGACTGGCGGCCCGTAAGGTTCCGTCCCCGCCGATCATGAATAATATCCTGATATCCATCCGTTCAAGACAATCAACGATTTCCTCAATGGACTGTGGCCCTCTAGATGATCCCAGTATCGTTCCACCCATATTGTGGATATTCGTCACCGATTTAGGGGTCAAACTCTGAAAATCATGCCCATATTTGGGAATGAAGCCCTGCAGGCCATAGCGCACACCGTAAATTTTAGGAACACCATAGGCATGGTAAAGCTCCAGGACAATCGAACGGATAATATCGTTCAGACCGGGGCAGAGTCCGCCGCAAGTAACCAGGGCGCAACGCAGTTTACTGGGATCAAAATAAATCTTTTCCCTGGGACCGGCGACTTCGAACGATGGAAATTTGCAGTTGTGTCTGATTCGGTCTTCCAGGTTGGCAAGATCGATGTCTATCAGTACGCGGTTCTGATCCGATACAAAGAATAATTCACGGGCATCTTTGATATTGGCTCGAACAGGGGATTGAATTTTCGATTGTCCCAAGGTTGGCACGGTTGTGTCAATGCTGTCAATGTCCATAAGCGCCTCTTAGAGCCTGTTTGAAAAGTCTGGCTACCAACATAAGGCGGCTACAAAAGCGTGAGAACGGTTCTGATTTCCGCAAATTTCATGGCAATAGGAAAGCTATTCCCCTAAAATTTGCGAACATTTATCCTCGTTCTCACACTTTTTCGCTTCGATCACGACTTTCCAAAAAGGCTCTTAAATCCTGATTTTTCCGTTAAATTTAAACTCGCCTTTACCTAAAATATCATGCAGATGCAAAACGCCTTCAACTTTGCCATCGGCAGTCGTGACGGGCAGTGCTGTGATCTGAAAATTTTCCATGATGTTAAGGGCGTCATATACAGGTGAATCCGGACGCAACGTCCGTGGTTTAGAAGTCATCACAGCGTGCAAGGGCATTTCAGTAATCGTTTCAGAGGTCATGATAATACGGCGCAAATCGCCATCTGTGATAATACCGGCAAGCGTCTTATCTTGATTTAAAACAAGGGTCAAACCTAACTGAAGCCGGTTCATTTCCTGAATTGCCTCTTTCATGGAGCTGTTTTCGTAAACACGGGGGATGGAAGTGCCGGTTAGCATGATATCGCGTACTTCATTTTGCAGACGGCGGCCCAACGTCCCCCCAGGATGGCTTTTTTGGAAATCGCCCGAGTTAAAATGGCGCTTATTAATCAAAACGACCGACAAGGCATCCCCCATGGCTAACAGTGCGGTGGTGCTGGCCGTTGGCGCCAAACCGAGGGGACAGGCTTCGCGCTCCACACCCACATTAATGACCAGATCGCTCTTCCGCGCCAAAGTGGAATCAGGATTACCCGTAAAAGCGATAACCGTGCAGCCAATCTCTTGCATACTCGGTAGCAGTATATTGAGTTCATCGGTTTCGCCGCTGTTGGAAAGCGCCAGGAAAATGTCTTCGGTGCTGACCATACCGATATCTCCATGCATCGCTTCCACGGGATGTAAGAAAAAGGAGCGGGTGCCCGTGCTGTTCAACGTGGCGACAATTTTACGGCCCACCAGGCCGGATTTGCCAATACCGCCGATAATTAAGCGACCTTTGGAATGATAAATCAATTCGGCCATTTTGGCGAAATTGTTATCCAACCGGCCAACCAAATTAAGAATTCCTTCGGCTTCGATTTTTAAAACTTGGATTGCTTGTTCAATGACCATCGAGGCTTTCATAGCTTTTGGCGCTGTCCTGATTTCATTTGGGCTTGTTCGATCAAATCCAGAAGAGTGAAAATTTTTGGTTTTGTCGGTGTGTTAAAAGCTTTTTCCCATTCCTCGGGCGTCAATTGCGCTTTTAAAAACGGTTCAGCTTCAAAATGTTCAAACCAGCAATCGACCGTTTTAAAACATGGTAGTCCCTGGTTCTCTGTACGGCAGTATGAAAAAGCGATCTGGTGTCCTAAACGAGGGCAGCGAATCTGGTAATCGTCATTTGGCGGCGTTTCAGTTCGTTTCATGGTTGCATACGCAAGCTGAAGCTTGCACTCCGTTTTCTCGTTCTGACGCTCCGGCGTCAAGAACATTTTTCGGGACGCTCTGGCAGCCCGCTTCCAGTATGGCACACGGACGCCAGAACGTCCGTTTAGTGTGTCCCAACGCCGGAGCGTTGGAACAAGACGAAACACTGTCGATTAGGACAACTTAGCCTTTATATTGCTTCGGTTTGGGAAGCTCTTTGATATCATCAAGCGCTCTTTGAATCTCTTCTTCCGCCAACTCGTGATCGCCAAGCTTGCCTGAATTAAAATCATTGTAAGCGGCCAAATCAACCAGACCATGTCCGCTCCAATTGAATAAAATGACCTTTTCTTTGCCTTCCTCTTTGGCCTTAAGAGCTTCGCGAATCGTACACGCGATGGCATGATTCGTTTCCGGAGCGCTGATAAAGCCTTCGGTTCGCGCGAATGTAACGCCGGCGTTAAATGTTTCCATCTGCGGAATGGCCTCGCCGCGAATTAAATTATCCATAATAAGCTGGCTGACGATGGGAGACATGCCGTGATAACGAAGACCGCCGGCATGAATGGCTTCGGGCACAAAATTGTGACCCAGCGTATGCATTGGCAAAAGCGGCGTCAATTGGCCGGTGTCACCGAAATCATACGCAAAGGGACCGCGCGTCATGGTAGGACATGAGGTTGGCTCTACACCGATAATATCAATCTCTTTGCCATTGATTTTATCCAGCACATAAGGCAGCATCAGACCGGCAAAATTGCTTCCGCCACCGGAACAACCGATCACAACGTCGGGATAGTCGCCCGCGATTTTCATCTGTTTCTGGGCTTCCAAGCCGATAACCGTCTGGTGCAGCATCACATGGTTAAGAACACTTCCTAAAGCGTATTTGGCAGTTTCCTCACCCACCGCACATTCGACCGCTTCACTGATCGCCATACCGAGACTGCCGGGGCAATCCGGGTCTTTTTCTAAAATGGCGCGTCCGGAGGCTGTTTCGCTGCTGGGGCTGCCCACACAAGTCGCTCCCCAGGTTTCCATCATGATGCGTCGATAGGGTTTATGGTTAAAGCTGATTTTGACCATATAGACTTTACACTCCAGACCAAACAGGGCGCAGCTAAAGGAAAGCGCGCTACCCCATTGGCCGGCGCCGGTTTCAGTGTATATTTTTTTAGTGCCGGAAATTTTGTTATAGTAGGCTTGAGGTATTGCGGTGTTGGGCTTATGGCTCCCCGCCGGACTGACGCCTTCATTTTTAAAATAGATTTTAGCCGGTGTATCCAGATATTGTTCCAGTTGATAGGCCCGGTAGAGCGGCGAAGGTCGCCAAAGCAGATACTTGTCCAACACTTCTTCGGGAATATCAATCCATCGCTCCTGACTGACTTCCTGTTCAATCAAGGGCATCGGAAAAATGGGTGCGAGATCATCCGGCCCTATGGGTTGGCCGGTTCCCGGATGCAGGGGCGGTTCCATGGGCGTGGGCATATCCGCCATGATATTATACCATTGGCGCGGCAATTCCGATTCGGGCAGAAAAATTTTTTTAACCTTCATAACACCTCCTATGTGCGGTTGTTGTTAATAAGGTAGTCTGCATTAACGGCTTCGTGCAGACTGCCGGGAAAGGAGTGCAAACTTCAGTTTGCATCGTCAGATTTATATTTTTCCATAAATAGCCCGCTAGCTGAAGCTTGCACTCCGCTATTATGGAAAAAATAAAATTGGGTACGCTAATCTCATATTAGGCCGGTAGTTTATTCACGGCGTTTTTTACTTTTTTATTTAATAAATATTCAACCATCTGGTTGGCAACATCCACGGCCACATTCACCTGGGCCTCGTATGTGGAAGCGCCCAGATGCGGCGTACAGATAAAATTCGGCAATTCCATCAGCTTAATCATTCCGGGCGGTTCGGCGCCGAAAACATCAAGTGCGGCACCTGCCAAATGACTTTGGCTCAACGCGTCATGGAGGTCATCTTCATTGACAATCCCCCCGCGGGCGCAACAAATCAGAAAAGCGCCTTTTTTCATCTTTGACAAAGCTGCCTTATCAATCAAGTTAGCAGTTTCATCATTTTTGGGTGTATGAATGGTGATATAATCAGACCGCTGAAGCAGTTCGTCCATAGAGACCATTTCTAAATTATTCTCTTTGACAACTTCAGGTTTGATATAGGGATCATAAACGATCACCTTCATTTTCAATCCTTGGGCGCGGTCGGCCACAATCATCCCGATATTGCCGGAACCGATAATTCCCAATGTTTTATTGAAAATTTCGCGGCCTTTCAGTTTCTTTTTGTCCCATTTACCCGCTTTAAGTGAAGCAGTCGCTTGTGGGATGTTGCGGGATACAGCCATTATCATAGCGATGGTGTGTTCAGCAGTTGTGACCGTATTGCCAAAAGGGGTGTTCATCACCAGAACACCGCTTTCAGTGGCTGCTGCTAAATCTACATTATCAACGCCGATACCCGCGCGACCGACCACCTTCAAATTGGTTGCCGCGGCCAGGAGCCCGGCAGTGACTTTAGTGGCGCTACGGATAACAAGACCATTATATGCGCCAATAATTTCTTTCAACGCTTCCGCGGAAAGCCCGGTATTAACGTCTACATCAATTCCGGGTGCGTCCTGAAAAATTTTGACGCCAACGTCCGACAGGGCGTCACTTACAAGAACTTTCATGTTCCCTCCTCATTAATTAAATATTATAAAAATCGGCATCCTTCATTTTCCGGTTAACAATTCAAAGGAGTGTTAAAACGACGGTTTAGCATTTTGCACTGACCTGTGCTAAGAGCCTGTTTGAAAAGTCTTAAATCGGCTGCAAAAGCGTGAGAGCGGTT
>JAOZRC010000961.1 GCA_029940345.1 Desulfobacterales bacterium | reverse complement strand
ACCATTGATTTTGTTGGTTCGTAGTTTACGGGAATAGGATGTAACCCATAAATTTTATTAATCCGCACTATTTTGTAGGGACTACCCAGATTCCAACCCCCTTTTCAGATCAATACCATATTTTCTCATGCGATTCCAAACCGTTACGCGACACACCCCAAGTAATTGGGCTGCCTGGGATTGATTTCCATTCGTTTGGCGCAGTGCTTTGATTAATGCTTTTTTCTCATCTGAATCGATCCGGGGACGCAAAGAGCGGGAGTCGCCAGCTTCTGGCGTTGCAGACATTGATGTTTCGGGCTTTGATGGACGGTCGCTGAGGTGGGGCGGTAGTTGCTCGCAACTGATCAAGCCCTTTTCCGCAATCACAAAGGCATACTCCAGTGCACTTTTAAGCTCCCTGATGTTGCCAGGCCAATGGTAGGCCATAAATCGCTCCATGGCTGTGCGGGTAAGTCCTGTGATCACTTTGTCGGTGCGGGTTTGAAGATGCCGGATGAACGTATTGACGAGCAGGGGGATGTCTTCCGTTCTTTGTCTTAAAGGGGGCAGACGGATCGGAATCACATTGATGCGGAAATAGAAATCTTCCCTGAACTGTTTGCGGGCAATCAACTCCTCCAGGTCTCGATTGGTGGCAGCAATAATTCTGACATCCGCGGAAATGGGCTGATGATCGCCCACATGCTCAAATTGCCCGGTTTCCAGCACACGCAGCAGTTTGACCTGAACGGACATGGGAATATCACCGATTTCATCCAAAAAGAAATCACCGCCATGCGCCGCTTCAAAGCGGCCAATACGGTGGCGGTGCGCGCCGGTGAAGGCGCCTTTGACATGTCCGAACAGTTCGCTTTCGAGCAGCGCTTCATTCAAAGCAGCGCAGTTGAGTTGAACAAAGGGGCCGTCTTTGCGGCGCCCCAGACGGTGGAGCGCTAATGCCACAAGTTCCTTGCCGGAGCCGCTTTCACCATAGATAATCACAGGCGCTTCACTTAAAGCAGCCTTGCGAATCACGTCAAACACCTTGCGCATGGCGTCTGATTTGCCGATCATACCTTGAAAACCACCGTCCGCATCCAGTTGGCGCGCCAGTTTGTTAACTTCCTGATCCAGCCGGCTAATTTCCGAAATATCCGTAATTGTCTCCACCGCACCAATCAACAGGCCCTGATCATCTTTTAAAACAGAAGCGTTTTTAAGCACCGGTATATAACCGCCGTCCTTTTTCAGTATATGGCAATGACAGCGTTTCATATCTTCACGCCCCCGCTCAAATAGCGTACACCAGACATCGCTTTGCTCTTTCAGGGAGGACTCACAGGCGTCGCATTTCAGCATTGTGCAGGGCATGCCAAGCACCTCATCCGCACTGTATCCGGTCATTCGTTCAAAAGCGTGATTGACCATTAAAATGGTTCCATCCGGTCCGATCAGCGTTAAGCCGTCGTTCATCGTGTTGATAATTTTTTTCCAATACCTGTTGATTTCTTGTTCTTTCATAGGGTTATGTCTTTACACTATTTCCCGAATAGCGTTTAAGAATTTTTCAGCTTTATCGGCCGGTCAAGTTTGAATAGATAGCGGTTTCATCGTATCTAATTCATATTATATGGTAACGTTGACAAATTAGCAAGCCGATAATTATGTTCCAAACTGACAGAAAAATTGAAAAGGCAGAGCCGTATACTCTGCCATTTTTTATTCTGTCTTGTGTTTACAAATTTAGCAGAAAGACCAATCCATTTACAACCATCCTGAATTTGTATTTTAATTAAATGGTAAAATGAAAATATTGTCAAATAATTCTTGACAAACAATAAAAAGTGTTTATCATATTCTTTGTAAAGTCAAAAAACAAGGAGTATGAGTTCATGAATAGCGAAACT
>JAOZRC010000286.1 GCA_029940345.1 Desulfobacterales bacterium | reverse complement strand
AGCGGTGCGTCTGCTTCGAAACACACTTTGGCATCACGAGCGATATTATCCAATTAAACTGACAAAATTTACGGGTGTGATGTAGGGATAACCATCTATTCCGATGGTTGCTAAACGGCCGATATTGACCGAATCGAGAATCCGTTGTATTTCGGACAGACTCGTTATTTCGTTATATTTACATCGCATTCCTTTTCTTCCTATTTCATTATCATTGAAGATTTATTTTTGATCAAAAACAGTGATGCCACGCCAATCTTCCGGTGGCGGCGTCTGCCCGTAATGATCAATTTTATTGAGAAAAAAGCGTGATGGACCATCGGTTGGCGTTTGTTCCAGGATTGCTTCAAAACAGCGCCGGGCGGCCTCCCATCGATAATTGCGGTAAGCCGCCAAACCGGTTTTAAAATTAAGGACGCGCGCCAGGCATTCCTCATTGATATCTTTTTTAAAACCGATTAATTCAAAGATGGTAACGGTGTGTTGCCTTCCTTTTACGCGTACGAAATCCAGTTCACGCAACACAAAACGGTCATCCAACGCATCCGCAGTCGCTTTACTGATAATGATATGGGTGCCGTAAACTTTATTAAGCCCCTCCAGGCGGGATGCTAAATTGACATTATCCCCGATAACGGTGTAATCCATAAAAGCGGAGCTTCCCAAGTTGCCGAGAATGGCCGGCCCTGTGTTGAGGCCAATCCCGGCTTCCAGACCTTCAATCCCAGGCAGCTTATGCTTGCGTTTTAAAGTGTAGATCGCCTGGATCATGTTCAAGGCGGTTTCCGCGGCTTTGATCGGATGGTCTGAATCGGGTACAGGCGCGCCGAAAAAGGCCATCAGCGCATCTCCGATCAGTTTATCCAATGTGCCGTGGCAGCGGAACACAACCGCAATCATGGCCTCAAAGTAAAGATTGAGCAAACGGCCAGTTTCCTTGGCTCCCAGATTTTCAGACAGGGATGTAAAATTCCTGAGATCGGAAAAAAGAATGGTCACTTCCTGGTTACGGCCTTCCAGGGAGGTGCCGATATCCCCTTTAAGCAGTTCACGGACAATTTCGGGAGAGACGTAGCGGCCGAAAATATCCGTGACCAACGCTTCCCTCTTTTTATTGAACGTTTTTTGAAGCACCATGCCGGCAACGAACTGGAGCATCAGTATGGCAAGTAACGGCGCAATATCAATCTGCCATCGTTTGTTTAGAAATACGAGGTAAGACCCGCTGACGATAATGACGATACTCCCCGCCAACAGAAGCAATTCCAAGACGGGCTTGATCCTGGGATGATAAAAGAAAATTCCGACCAGGCCGCCAAGGAAAATAGCAAGAATCATCAATCCGGGAGCGTGGCGGGCGCTATTTTTAATAAACGCACCGGTCAAAATGGTTTCGACGGCAAACGCATGGCAGGCGACGCCCAATTCCTTGGGACCGAGAACGGTTCTGATGACTTTATCAAACTTGTTTCGCACAGATGCGGACATGGTTTGAAAGCGTGAAAAGGGCGTTGTGAAAAAGTCTTTGCGAACGGCAAGACTGCTGCCGATGATGACAAGTTTGCCTTGAACCGTTTCAGGCGCAAACCGGTTATTAACGATATCCGCATAGCTTATATGGGTGAAAGCGGTGTGATCGCCGTGGAAATTGATCTGGAGTTCCGGATGAGGGAGACGTATTGATGGGCCGTCGGGAGCGCCCATGAGAAAAGAATCCGTTTTGGTAAAATCGAAGGTGAAATCAATATTGAGAAACGCGCGCGCCAATTCAAGGGCAAATGCGGGTAACAATTGGAGGCTGCCATCGGCCATCGGTTTGGCGTTAAAAAACCGGATGCGCCGAAGCACCTGATCATTATCCAGCGGAAGATCAATAAAGCCATCGCCAAGCATGGCCGTTTGAAAAGATCGCAACGGCGTGATTTCACCATCGCGGGATGAAGCCACGCGTGCCAAAACAACATTATTGCATGTTTCAATGGCCTGGGCCAGAACCTGATCAGCCTGTGGATCAATGTCCGGTGCCGCCAGAACCAGGTCAACGCCTACAATCTCGGCTTTGGCCCTGCAAAGATTGCCAAGTGCCTGAGCCAGTTGACGGCGAGACCAGGAGCCTTTGCGCCGGTTCAGTTCGCCGGCGCTTTTTTCATCCATTAACACAAGTACGATCTTTTCGGACGACGGTTTGAAACCGCGCCATTTGATGTGTAGATCGGAAACGAAATTATCCGGTGTGACAAACAGTCCCAAATAGTAACTGAGATAGACGCATGCGCTAAATAGAAGCGTCAGTGCGATGGCGGCGAGGCGTTGCAGTTTGTCAAGACGTTTAGCCGATATCATCAGGTGTTTTTCCGAAACAGATCGGCCAGCGGATTATTAAATGGCCGATTATGGTGTTTGAGTTTTTTCAAATCTTGCAGATTTTTGGGTTTGGACCTGTGCGCCGGTTTGGCTTTACCCCTTCCCGGAACAGATTTCATCGATAAAGAGATACGTTTACGTTCCTGATCAACCGCAAGTACGGTAACCTTAACTTTCTGATGCACCTTGACGATTTCAGACGGATTTTTAACAAAACGATCCGCCAATTCACTGATATGCACCAGCCCATCCTGATGGACGCCCACATCGACAAACGCACCAAAAGCGGTGACATTGGTAACGATCCCCGGAAGTTTCATACCGACCAGCAGATCCCCCATTTGGGCAACGCCCTCGGCAAAGGCGAAAGCCTCAAACTTTTCCCGCGGGTCGCGTCCCGGTTTGGCGAGTTCTTGCATAATGTCGTTTAAGGTCGGCAGGCCGACTTTGTCTGTGACATAATCGGATATCTTGATTTTACGACGTAATTGGGCATCCTGAATAATTACTTTAACACTGCAACCCATATCCGCTGCCATGGCGTCCACTATGGCATAGCTTTCCGGATGCACAGCACTGGCGTCCAGCGGATTTTCACCATCCGGGATGCGCAAAAAACCGGCGGCTTGCTCAAAGGCTTTGGGGCCCAGGCGTTTGACTTTTTTTAGCTCCTTTCGAGACTTAAACGGACCGTTGTCATTGCGAAAAGCGACAATATTGCGGGCCAGCGTCGGACCAAATCCGGATATGTAGGCCAGCAATTCCGCACTGGCATGGTTAACATCCACACCGACGCCGTTCACACAACTCATCACCACATCATCCAACGCCTGCTTAAGCGCAATTTGATCAACATCATGCTGGTATTGTCCCACACCGATTGATTTGGGATCAATTTTAACCAGTTCAGACAAGGGGTCCATGAGTCGCCGGCCGATCGAAACGGAGCCTCGAACGGTCAGGTCCAAATCCGGGAATTCCTCTCGTGCAGTTTTGGAAGCCGAATAAATCGAAGCGCCGCTTTCATTGACCATGATCACCGGAATCGCGGGGGACAAGGGAATCGCGTTCATAAAGGCTTCGGTTTCACGCCCGGCCGTGCCGTTACCCACCGCAATGGCTTCAATGTTAAAACGGCGGCAAAGATTTTTGACTTTGGAAGCCGCTTCCGCATCTTTTTTGGCGGTCATCAGCGGAAAGATCGTATCATGGTGCAGCAACTGGCCCTGACGGTCCAGACATACGATTTTACATCCGGTTCTGAAACCGGGGTCGGCCCCCAACACGCGTTTAGAGCCTAATGGCGACGCCAATAACAGCTCTCTTAAATTATCAGCAAAAATCTTGATCGCATCGGCGTCAGCACTTTCCTTGGTTGCAATTCGGATTTCCGTTTCCATCGAACGAGACAGCAAGCGTTTGTAACTATCTTTAAGGGCCATCAGAACCTGTTTAGAATCATCACCACCAGATTTTACAAAGTGCGTTTCCAGCATCTGAAGCGCATCTTTTTCTGGCGGTGCGATACTCAGATTCAAGACCTCCTCTTTTTCTCCCCGGCGCACGGCCAGAATCCGGTGCGACGGCGCTGTGGCAATCGGTTCTTCCCAATCAAAATAATCTTTGAATTTGGCTCCTTTAGTTTCCATATCGGCCGCTACCGTGCTTTTAAGCATGCCTTTGGAATTGAACAGGCGGCGCAGGGCGGTACGTGCGATGATATTCTCGTTTATCCATTCGGCCATGATATATCTTGCGCCGGCCAAGGCTTCTTCCACATTGGCAACGCTTTTTTCCAAGTCAATATAGCTTTGCGCCTCGGTTTGGGGATTTATCCCTTTTTGCTTAAAAATGAGTTCGGCCAATGGTTCCAATCCTTTTTCCCGGGCAATTGTTGCTTTGGTGCGCCGTTTGGGCTTATATGGCAGGTAGATATCTTCCAGTTCCGCTATCGTTTCAGCGGCCGATACGCTCTCTTCCAGTTCATCTGTCAGATGGCCGTTTTTTTCAAGTGACTTTAGAATCGCTTCCCGGCGCGTATCCAGTTCTTCAAGACGATTTAAGCTGTCTCGCACAGCCGTTATTTGAACTTCATCCAGACTCCCGGTAACCTCTTTGCGGTAACGGGCGATGAATGGTACGGTAGCGGTCTGTCCAAGTAATTCGGCCGTGGCGCGCACCTGTTCGTGTCGCAGTTTGAGTTCATCAGATATTTTGGTGATATGGTTTTCAATCATTTGCTGTCTCTTATTATGTTGTCAGTTATTGTGATCGGTTTATTAGACGATTTTGATTTATCCGCTTTCACACAACGGATAAGTTCCGGAAGGTCGATTATCAGTGCCACCGTGCCGTTTCCCATGACAGTGGCCCCGGAAATCCCCTCGGCGCGTCGGTAAAGCGGGTCAAGGGGTTTGATAACGGTCTGTATGTTGCCGAGGATTTCGTCCACCACAATGCCGATTCGATACTGTCCGGTTTGAACGGCAGCCATGTGTTCCTCCGTTCCCGCGCCGCCCTGTATCCCGAAAAAATCGCGAAGACGAATGAAAGGGATCAGTTCACCTTTTAAACGGATCGTTCGTTGCGTGTCGGATTTTTCCCGTGCCGCTCCTTTCAATTCTCCGCACGTTTCCACTTGCGAAACGGGAATGACAAAGTCCCTGTCGTCCACTTTTATATGCAGTCCCTCGATAATGGCCAGGGTGAGAGGCAAGGACAGGCGAAAGGTCGTTCCCTGTCCCCGGATGCTCTCAATTCCGATCGTTCCGCCCAGGACGTTGATTCCCTGCTTCACCACGTCCATTCCCACGCCTCTTCCGGAAACACCGGATACCTGCCTGGCCGTGGAAAAACCCGGGGTAAAAAGAAGATCACAGAGTTCCGCTTCCGACGGATCGTCATCTTCGGAAATCAATCCTTTTTCCAGCGCCTTGGCCCGAACGGAAGCCAAATCAATTCCAATCCCGTCATCGGCCGCCGTAATGTCTACCCTGGCACCGCGGTGCACGGCTGTCAACCGGATGGTTCCTTTACGAGGTTTGTTTTGCTGTTCCCGCTCTCCTGGGATTTCCAGGCTGTGGTCGATGCTGTTGCGGATCAAGTGAACCAGGGGATCATGCAGCTTTTCCAGGATGGTTTTATCCAGTTCGGTTTGACCGCCTTCCACAACAAGTTCCACTTCCTTGCCCAACTCAGACGACAGGTCGCGGACCAAGCGCCTGAACCTTCCAAACAGGGTGCCCGCCGGAAGCATACGCATATCCAACGCAAATTTACGCAAGTCACCGGTCAGCCGTTCCATTTGTCTGACCGGCATCGAAAAAACCGAGTTTTCATGATCTTCCGCCAAATTGCTCATGTGGGCCTGGGTGACAACCATTTCGCCCACAAGATTGATCAGCTTATCCAGTTTGTCAGATGATATACGCACACTTTCGTCGTCAGTCAGGGTTTTGCGTTTCTCAAGAAATTTTTGTTCCTTAAGGGCTGATTCCACGTCGGCTGTGGATATCTCCCCGGATTCCACTAGCATTTCCCCCACTCGTTTCTGCATTTTGACAGCCTCATTGACACTGTTAACGCTTGCATCTCCACGATCAACCAGTATTTCGCCCAGGCGGGGACGGAAGCTATCTTCGCGGATCGATTCGATATCCAGGGTTTGAATGGAGATATCGCTTCCCTCTTCTACAAAAATGAAAACATCTTTGACTGTGTCGATGCCGGCATCAGTTATCATAATTATGTCCCAGGAAAGGAATATCAAATTCGGCTGCAGTGACTCCAGGGGTGGAACTGCCCCGGTGTGTACAGTCAGTTCGCATTGGCCGAGGTCGTGGAGTTCATCTAAAATACGCACCGGATCCATTCCGGATAACATCATATCCGGGTCCGGATGAAACCGGATGCGGTAAACGGTTTCTTTATCCTCATCATCCGATGTGTCCGGAATTTCATCGGAAAAGGGACTGGTCGTGCCTACCTCCGGTTCCGGCAACAGGCAATGCAGCTTGGCAACGATTTTATCGCAAGAATCCGGATCAACATCAGACCCGGTTTTGTCCGCATCCAGCATGGCTTCGATCTGGTCTTTGGCCAGAAAGATCAAATCCACGAGCGCGCTGGTGACAGGGACAGTTCCTTCTCGAACTTTTTCCAGGAGGGTCTCCGCATGGTGGGCGAACCCGGCGATCTCATCGAACCCGAACATGGCGCCGGACCCTTTGATGGTATGCATCGCACGGAACAACCGGTGGATACACTCCGGGTCATCCGGGGTTTCTTCCATGTCCAGGAGAGCATCCTCAATATTGATCAGATGCTCGTAGGCTTCCAGGCGAAATGTTTCGACATATTGGGATTTCCGGTCCATATCAATAACCTCGTAATCGTATATTTGCACTTATGTTCCCGTTCCGGTGCGTCGAAATCAGGGCATATTCAGTATTGTTTGTTTTTATGATTAGAAATTAAATAACTTACATATATTAACAGAAAGAGGAGTGCAAGCTTCAGCTTGTGTCACGCGCAACGCAAACTGAAGTTTGCACTCCAAATGGGGAAGTTATTTAATTCGCATTCC
>JAOZRC010000285.1 GCA_029940345.1 Desulfobacterales bacterium | reverse complement strand
TCGGCGGCGGTGGCGCCACAACACGTCCAATCCGGAATGTCAGTCAATTGGGCACCTACGGCCTGCATCAATGCCCGCGTGGAAATATCGTATTCACGCGCTGTTCCTTCGAGTGAACAACCCGGATAGTAGAAGTATTTCATTACCGTTCCTCCAGTTCTTCGGCTTTCTTAAACATGGCTTCCAGACGCGCCGCTCTTACGGATGGCAGTTGTATATGCACTTTCCGTTTTCGCATGAGCTTTATACCCAAAGGCGTAAATTGCAACGGGATCAAGGGATTTTTTAAAGCCGCAAAATAATAGGCCATAAATTCCATCTCACGCACCCGTCCGTAACGTCGCACACTGTCCATAAATTTTTCGTAAAACAGGGTGCCCGATCGGTATACATCCGCTTTTTGGGCAACCGCAATCTGTTTTAAGGCATAGATTGCGTCCGTTAACGGCAATCCGCGCGGACATCGCAACGTGCAATAATAACAGGCCGAACATAGCGCAAATGTTTTCGTTGAAAAAAGGTCTTCTATTTCACCTGTCAGCACCATGCGCCACATCCGGCGAGGCGTATAATCCATGGCAAACGCATTGGGACACGATGCGGTGCAGGTGCCGCACTGGATGCAGGCGCGTACAGCTTCCTGAATTTTATCAAGTTTGATCTCTTTTGCCAGAACTGTAGGCTTCATTTTTTAGATCTCCTGAAATTAATTGACCAGTGCGGTTGAGAATTTCGTAGGGTGGACATCGCCGGAAACCAAACTCGGTATATTGCACCAATCTTTGTTGGCGATGCCCACCATTTACAAAAAACCGGTGGGCAAAGGTTGTTTCCTTTAACACAATATGTCGCTTCGCATACTTCTCATCAACAAACAGGGTAAGTGCCAAAACCTTGCCCACCCTACATTTTATATAAACCGCATCGGTAAAAAATAATTGTTCAGGTTTCGGTTTTCATTGAACGTTCGATGTTGAAAGTTGAATGTTCAATGTTCATCAGTTTACCAGGGCCGCATCAATAACACCGAACATCTGCGGCATTTCAAAGCCTTCGACAACGGAAGCGCTGTTGGGGCATACGCTGGCGCAAGAACCGCACCCCTGGCACATCACCGGATTGACCTCCACCTTTTCCAAATCAATATCAAGCGTACGTGCTCCATAAGGACAAGCTTCAATACAGAGTTCACATAAACTGCACAAGCTGTGGCGGACAATCGCCACTACTTTACCGGCCGGCAGAGTGGCAGCGGCAAGAATGCGCAAAGCGCGTTGCGATGCGGCTTCCGCCGTGGCAATCGCTTCGGTGACATTACGCGGTGAATGCACCAGGCCACAAGCAAACACACCCTCTTTGATGGCATCCACCGGACGCCATTTGGATTCGGCTTCCTGGAAAAAGCCATCCTGATCCCGGATAGCGCCAAACGCATCGGCCAGAGCGGGCGGAAGATCAGGCGTTACGCCTGTTGCCAGAACCAGTAAATCAGCGTCAATTTGCACGTTTTGCCCAAGAAGCGATTCAAACGTTGTGACTTGCACTTTGGCATCCGTTTCATCGCCCAGGGCGACTTCCGGTTTTTGATCTTTTGTATAAGCGATGAAAATCACACCGGCTTCACGCGCCTGGGTGAAATAGGTTTCATTAAAGCCATAACTCATCATATCCCGATAAAGAATGTAAACCATTATTTCAGGATTCAGGGTTTTCAAATCCAGGGCGTGTTTCAAAGCGGTGACACAGCAGATACGACTGCAATAATTTCGCGGCTCTTCGCGTGAACCAACGCATTGAATCATCACGACGGTTTCCAACCGGGCCGTGTCGATGGTATGATCATGCAGCCCGATTTCCAACTCTTTTTGAGTGACAATCTTAGGGTCAGCCCCATGGTTGTATGCATCAGTGACAGCTTCCTCGCCGCCCGTCGCCAAAATGGCAACCCCATGTTCCAATGTATCGACCTCGCCGTCCCGGTTTTCAATGGTGGTAACAAAATGTCCCACCTGACCATAAGCGGCAACTACCTCGGTGTGCGCATACACCTGGATCAGCGGATGTTTGGTGACTTGCTGAAAGGTCGTTTCATACAGGGCCTGCAAATCATCTCCTTCGATAGTAGTTGTCAGCCAGCGCAGGTTGCCGCCTAAATCGGCTTTCTTTTCAATAAGGTCGGTTGCAAACCCATGATCGGCAATGGCCAGCGCTGCTGTCATGCCTGCAATACCGCCGCCCACGATCAAGGCGCGTTGCTCTACTGGCAGGTAAGGCGTTGGCGAGGGTTCGACACTTTTAAGACGGACAACACCCATTGTCAGTATTCGGGCTATTTCAGCGCTGATTTTATTGTGTGACATATCTTTTTCAGATTCATCGCCTTCCGAGGCCGTAAACACCGGACTGCGAATATCGACCACATCAATAAGCGCCGGCGCCAGTCCGACTTGTTCACCCAGTTCACGCAGTTTACGGGCGTAAATGTATGGTTGGCAGGCTCCGATGAGCACACGATTCGGTGCGTGCTTGCGCACGGATTCGATCAAAGCGTCCCACCCCATGGCCGTACAGGTCTGGTCCAGAAGTTCTATGTCCATAACCGCGGGGTCTGACTTCAAACCGGCCTGCCATTCTGGTGGGCTGATATATGCGGTGAGCGCGCTTCCGCAGGTGCAAATCGCAATTAAAATTCGGGGTAACTCACTTGAAACATCCTTTATTTCAGCTTGCTCAACTATTTCCGGCGCGAGGCTGCCGCCGGAAGCATGGATCACGCGAGAGGCGCAGACAGAAGCGGATGACGCCTGGATGACCGTTTCACTGATATCCTTGAGACCGCTAAAAGCGCCGCTGACAACGATTCCCTGACGCGCAGTGTCGTCGGCGTCGACGGTTTGGCTCATGGAAAACGGCCGGGTCTTACAAAAACCCCACGGATTTAGTTCGATCCCCAACGTTTCAGCTATCTTTTCAGCGCCTGCCGCCGGACGCTGGCCCACAGCCAGAACGACCATATCCCAGTGCGATTCAAACAACGCGCCGTCATAATTTACATAGCGCAACAACATCAGACCGGTTTTATCATCTGCCGTAACCGAGTGAACGCGCCCTTTGATAAACGTGACCCCATGCTCTGTTTCCGCCTGATCGCGGTAGCGTTGATAAGATTTTCCAAATGTGCGCATATCCATATAAAAAATCGCCGTTTCCAATTCATTGCCGTATTTTTCCTTGGCGACACGGGCTTCTTTGATAGCGTACATGCAGCAGATATTGGAACAAAAATCAGCGTCTGTTTGCAAATCGCGGGAACCGACACATTGAATCCAGGCCACTTTGCCCACCGGCTGACCTGTCGAAGGACGCAGCAGGCGTCCCTGGGTCGGCCCGACCCCGGAAAACAAGCGCTCAAATTCAAGGCTGGTGACCACATCTGGATAGAGATCATACCCAAACGGGTCCTTGGTGCCAGTAGGGTCGTAATAGGAGACGCCGCCGGAAAAAACAATTGCGCCGACCTCCAGCCGCTGCCCCTGTGAAATCTCAACATCTTCATAAATCTTAAGGACTTTAGGGATTAGAACGTCTGGGTCAAACGGCTTCATCAGGTAATCCAGCGCGCCGATTTTCATGGCTTCCACAGCAGTTTCAACCGTTGCATAAGCGGTCATCATAACGACGTACAGATCAGGCTGCTTTTCCTTGGCGTGTTTAAGCAACTCCACGCCGTCCATTCCGGGCATTTTGATATCGGTCAACAATAAATGATACGTTTTTTGGGCTAACATCTCCAGCGCTTCTGGGCCGGAAGCAGCCATCTCTACGGTAAAGCCTTCATCTTCGAGCCACTCTTTCAAAGAGTCCCGCACCACCAGTTCATCATCGGTGATTAAAATATTGAATTCCTGACGTTTCTGGTCGGAAACATGTATCGCATCGGTGGGACAGACCTTTTCACACTCACCGCAACGTGTGCAAGCTGCAAAATCAATAGCGTACGGATTGGGAATGGCATGAGGAACGGGTCGAAAAATAGCTTTGCGCGTCCCCATATCGGCATTAAAGGCATCCGGAATTTCAACCGGACAAACCGGAACGCAGTCGCCGCAGCCGATGCAGCGTTCTGCATCCACCCAGCGGGGTTTTTCTTTTAGCAACACTTCAAAGCGTCCGGGTTCGCCATCCACGTCTATGAGTTCCGTTCCCAATCGAATGTCGATGTTTTCATGGAACAGGCCTTTGCGCAGACAATACTGGGAGGAGGCGTCCCGATCTGTCAGGGGCAGCATTTTACACATACCGCAACGATCTGTGGGAAACTGGTAATCCAGTTGGCTTAAAACACCGCCCAGGTGTAAATCCCGGTCAATCAATGTTACGCCGTAGCCAAATTCCGCCAGATCAAGCGCCGACCGGATGCCACTGATTCCGGCTCCGACAACCAGCGCTTTACCTACTTTTTTATTCATCGTAAACCCCTTTTGGAATTGAGAATTGTGAATTCGGAGTTCGGAATTCTGCGTTCCCAATTCCGAACTCCGTATTACTAAATTCCTACAATGTCCTTAAATTCATCTTCCCGAAAAACAGACAGCGGCGGCTCCTCTTCAATATTGCGACCGGCTTCATAGTCAAAGGCTTGCTGGGTGCGATGCGACACCATACGGAACAGTTCCATCACCGGGATGTCATTGGGACAGGCATTGGTACACTGGCCGCAGCCGACACAGGCGGTGCTGATATGCGCCAGTCGCGTCAGGTGATAAAAAACAGTGTCTGTCGGCATTTTAAGCGCGCCTTTATTACGCGCCCATTGCAGATATTGAAACGGCTCATGGTAAAACACATCCGTTACAAAAACGCATTCTTTGCAGTAACACACCGGACAGGCGATGCGGCAGTTGTAGCAATTGATGCAACCGGCCAGATAAGCGGTCATTTTTTCCAGACTGTCCGTGGCTTCGTGGGTGGCGGCAAACATCCGGTCCCGATAATCAATGCGTTTTTTTATGAGCGCGTCAACAGCTTTCTGCCGCGCGTCTGGCTCTTCAAAAGTGGGCAGGTCAAGCTTGACCAGCAGTTCCTCGCCTGCCAGCGTCTGGGCGCGGACGAGCAGTTGCTTACTTGTGTCGATTCCCAAAAGACCGATGAGCAGATCGGCACCGTCTGGAATCGGATGTTCACAGGCCCTGCATGCCGGTATCAGTTCAGCATCATCGACCGATTCGTTTGGGCTGTTTAGCGCATTTTCGCAAAAACGGCGTGTAAACGCATCCGGGTCATCACCTGCTTTCTTTAAATAATCAGTGTTGCTATAAGCGCCCAGGCAATCTGTTCCAATAATAATAATATCATCCGTTTGCCCCTGGTTGAGTTTCACCAACTCAATAAAAGCACGTATTTCACAAGAACGTAAAACAACGGCCACCTTGCCGCCTGACGGCTTGCGAGTCAGGCGGGTGACCAGACGCGCGGCATTTAGCGGGAAATACGGAGCCAGCGGATCCGCGCGGTTTAATTGTTCGGGATCAGTTATAAGTACAGGCATAACTACGTTTTTCATCGGCAGTCGTTGCGGCGCCAAAATAGCGCTGATTTCATTCTGTTGAAGAACCGATTGAAGAAATTCCCGCAACGTCAATAAAATATCCTGGTTGTTGACATCAAGTTTGGCCGTTGTTGTCATTACCGCCTCCGTGTTAACAGGTGTTATAGGTTTCACATGCCAGGTGTCAGTGTTCAGCAGCAACGCCCTGACACCTGAAACCTGAACGCTTTATTTGTCAGATGACCATTTTCAAGCGCGCCTCACTGGGACCGAGCGCTTTAACCTGCATCACCAGTTCTCGCATAATTTCGGCAAACTGGATTCCGTCACTGGCTCCGATCCATGTCAATCGGAGTCGCTTTTCATCAAAGCCGAACTGAGGCAGAATCTCCTTTAGCAGCTTGATGCGACGCCGGGCCTTATAGTTTCCATTAATGTAGTGGCAGTCGCCGGGATGGCACCCGCTGACTAAAACACCATCGGCGCCTTCCAGAAAAGCTTTGATCACATGTTGGGGGTCAACCATGCCGGTACACATGACGCGGATCAGCCTGACATTTTTAGGATACGCTAAACGCGATGTTCCCGCCAGATCTGCGGCGGTGTAAGTACACCAATTGCAAACAAAAGCAATGATGGTGGGTTCAAAATCGTCCATGCTTTCCTCCTCTTTTGAAGAGTGAACTTTTATTGTTCAATTATATTTTTTACTGTTTCTGAATGAATATTCAAATGGGCTGTCGAAGCGGTTAATTCTCCTAATATGTTTGCAAGTTGGTCTTCTGTCAGTCCTTCCAATTCAATTTGATCCGTTAATTTTATGTATCTCAGGCATTCATCTTTTAATTCGGTTAACATGATCATCGTTGTTTTATCAATCATTACATCACATACTGACCGCATTCAAAGCATCCATAATCCCATCAAATTCCGCAAAAAGCTGTTTTTTCTGAAAATGCCTGACCTGGGCGGCGCCGCTGGGACAGAATCCGCTGCAACTGCCGCATCCTTTACAGACCGCTTCGTTGACCACGGAAACGCCTCGGCGTTCATCAAACTCAATAGCCGAGTAAGCGCAAAGTGCGATACAGGTTTTACATCCGGCGCAAATATCCGGATCAATCCAGGAAATTGCAGAAGGCACTTCGACGTGGCCTCGCGTTGCCAAAGAAAGCGCTTTGGCCGCAGCTCCGGAAGCCTGGGCGACTGTATCCGGCACATCTTTGGGAGACTGGCAGGCTCCGGCCAGAAAGACCCCGTCAGTGGCGGTGTTCAATGGCCCTAATTTGGGATGCTCTTCCAGAAAAAAACCATCGGCACCCTGGTTGACACCAAAAATTCGTCCCACATCCGTGGCGGATTTACGCGCCTCAATGGCGGAACATAAAACAACCATATCCACAGGCACTCTTA